>DATFLG010000180.1:0-6600 GCA_035267985.1 Gammaproteobacteria bacterium
CGTCTCCCGAGAAAATCCCGGGGCCGGCCAAACCCAAGTTCGACTTCTACAGCATACTGCCCGAACAGGAAGTGGTGGTCCCGGATCAGGACATCACCGGCAAGCCCCGCCAGGGCGTGCGCCAGGTCCAGAAGCCGGGCAAGTATTTGCTGCAGGCGGGTTCCTTCCAGGAGATCAAGAAGGCGGATGAACTCAAGGCGCGCCTGGCGCTGATCGGGCTGGAGGCTTCGATCCAGACTGTCACCATCGACGGGCGCAAGACCTGGAACCGTGTACGCCTGGGCCCGTACACCGATCTGGGCAAGCTCAACACCGCGCGCAGCCGGCTCAAGGATCACCACATCAACGCGATCCTGCTCAAGGTGAAGAGCTAGAACCTATCTCAAAATCCCCCGTGAGCCGCGTGGGATTTTGAGATAGGTTCTAGGGAACCCGTCTCGAAGACCCCGCCCGGGCGCGGAGTGAAGCAGTCAGGGCCGCTTGGGACGGTCCGGGCCGAACAGGCGTTGCTTTTCCCGGAACAGGGCGGAGATGTCCTCGTCGCCGTGGCCCCCCTCCATCAGCCGCCGATAGTGCACCAGCGTCATCTCCACCATGGGCAGGGAGACCTCCAGGTCCGCCGCCATCGCCTGGCAGATCTCCAGGTCCTTGCGGTGGAGCTGGACCTTGAACCCCGGGTCGAACTGCCCCTTCACCATGGTCGGGCCCCGGTGGTCCAGGAACCAGTTGCCGGCGGCGCCGCCGCCCAGCAGGTCGATGAGCCGGTCCAGGGGCAGGCCCAGCGCTTCGGCGAAGGCCAGCGCCTCGGTGACCGCCTGATTGATGCCGGCGACCATTACCTGGTTGACGGCCTTGGTGGACTGTCCGGCCCCGGTGGGCCCCATGTGCTCGATACGGGCCGCCATCGCCTCCAGGACGGGACGGACCGCATCCAGAGCCGAGGCCTCGCCCCCCACCATCATCGCCAGGGTGCCGCGGCGCGCGCCCTCCACACCCCCCGACACCGGCGCATCCAGAAAAGCACCCCCCGCTGCCTCCACTTGCGCGCCCACCGCCCGGGCGGTGTCGGGCCGCACCGTGGAGGTGTCGACCACCACGGCTCCGGCCTGCAGACCGGGCAGCAGATCCTGGACCACACCCTTGAGGTCCGCATCCGCCGACACGCAGGTGATGATGATCCGGCAGTCCCGGGCGAGGTCAGCGGGGCCCTCCGCCGCCGCCACGCCGGTCTCGGCCGACAGGGCCTGGGCCTTGGCCGGGGTGCGGTTCCAGAGGCCGCCCAGATATCCGGCCTCGTGAAGGTTGCGGGCCATGGGTGCACCCATGGCCCCGAGCCCGATAAATCCCGTGCGCAACATCGGCGCCCCGCCCTTGGATTCGCTGGTCATCAGTGCTCACCGCGTGGTTCCGGTCGTGAGTGGACCCGTCAGTCCTCCAGGTAAGTGTAGCCGCCGAGCCCGGCTTCCAGCTCCTCCAGATAGCTGGCCTGCTCGCGGGCGGACAGGCCGGGGGCCTGGCTGATCTTGCGCCTGTAGGCCTCGCGCAGGGCATCGGTGGCGTAGTGAACGTAGCTGAGCAACTCGTCCACGGTATCCCCGTGCTCGGGCTGGAGCAGCCGGTGGCCGCCGTCTTCGGCGGCCTCGACGTTCACCGCATTGGTGTCCCCGAACAGGTTGTGCATATCCCCCAGTATCTCCTGGTAGGCGCCCACCAGGAAAACCCCCAGCAGATAAGGCTCCCCCGGACGGCACGGATGCACCGGTAAGGTGCTTTCCACGCCGCTGCCCTCCACATACCGCCCGATATGGCCGTCGGAATCGCAGGTCAGATCCTGAAGCACCGCGCGGCGGGTGGGGGGCTCGTCCAGCCGGTGCAGGGGCATGATGGGGAAGATCTGGTCAATGGCCCACACATCCGGCAGGGACTGGAACACCGACAGGTTGCAGAAGTATTTGTCCGCCAGCTTCTCATTGAGCTCGTCGAGCACGTCCCGGTGCTCGCGCTTGGCCCCCTGCAGCAGTGGTTGCACCCGGTGGCAGATAGCGAAATACAGGGATTCGACCCGGGCCCGCTGCTCGATGCTCAGCACCCCGTGCAGGTACATGGACTGGGCCTCGGCGAGCCAGTGGCTGGCATCGTGGTAGGACTCCAGGGGGGGGCGGTCGGACAGCTCGCTCAACACCTGCCAGAGGTCCTGGATGATCAGCGGCTCGTCCTCGGCCGGCGGCTCGACGGCGCCGGTGCCCGGAGCCTGGTCGATATCGATGACATTGGTGATCAGCACAGCGTGGTGGGCGGTCATGGCCCGCCCCGATTCGGTGATGATGTCCGGATGCGGAAGCTCGCGCTCGGCGCAGATTTCCCGGATCGCCCGAACCACGTTGTTGGCGTATTCCTGAATGTTGTAGTTGATGGAGCAGTCACTGCGCGAACGGGTGCCCTCGTAATCGACGCCGAGCCCGCCGCCCACGTCGATGGTGCCCACGGGCAGGCCCATGGCGCGCAGCTCGGCATAATAGCAGGCGATTTCCCGCATACCGCGCTGGATATCGCGGATGTTGGCCACCTGGGAGCCCAGGTGGCAGTGCAGCAGCTGCAGCGCCCCGCTCATGCCCGCCCCGCGAAGGCGCTCGATGACGTTCAGCACCTGGGCCGCCTGCAGGCCGAACTTGGATTTCTCGCCGCCGGTGTTCTGCCACTTTCCCGCCCCGATGGAGGCCAGGCGGATACGCACCCCGAGCAGGGGTTCGATCCCCAGAGCCCGGGACTCGCGGATGACCAGATCGAGCTCCGAGAGTTTCTCCACCACGATGTGGATCCGGTGGCCGAGCCGGGTCCCGATCAGCGCCAGGCGGATGTACTCCCGGTCCTTGTAGCCGTTGCAGATCACCACGCCGTCCGGGCGGGACAGGGCCAGCACGGCCATGAGCTCGGGCTTGCTGCCGGCCTCCAGGCCGACCCGCCCGTTGCCCCGGGCGAGGATCTGCTCCACCACGCTGCGCTGCTGATTGACCTTGATGGGATACACCGCCGTGAACGCGCCGGTATAGCCGTCGCCGGCCATGGCCCGGTCGAAGGCGCCGCACAGGCTGTCCACCCGATCCCTGAGGATGCCGTTGAAGCGCACCAGGACGGGCCAGGAGAGCCCGGACTCGCGCAGCTCCGCCGCCAGCGCGAACAGGTCCACGCCAGTGCCGGATCGGCCGGGGCGCACTACCAGACAGCCCTGGCGGCTGACGTCGAAATACCCTTCGCCCCAGTGGGCCAGATTATAGGTGGTGCGGGCTTGGTCGGTCGTCCACATGGCAGGTCATAAGGATAGCAACTGGGAGGGCACCATATAGCCTCGGCGGAGTGGAATCCAGTGGCATCTCCACGGCCGGGCGCGAATCCTGTATCCTTGGCCCCGGTCTTCACCCGGGCCCGCTGGGGCCCGGATTTGCCTGGCGGAACACGAGCAGACCCTGATGATTCTGGACAAGAGCTGGTTCACCGAAGTATGCGCCGAAGGCGGCTCCGCGTTCTCCATGAAGCTCATGGAAAAGGTGCACGAGGAGCAGACGCCCTACCAGCGCATCGAGATCTACGAGACGGAGCACTTCGGCACCCTCATGGTGATCGACGGCTTCGTCATGCTCACCGATCGGGACAACTTCATCTACCACGAGATGATGTCCCATCCCGCCCTGTTCTCCCACCCGGATCCGCGCAGCGTGGTGGTCATCGGCGGCGGCGACTGCGGCACCCTGCGGGAGGTGCTCAAGCATCCGGAGGTCAAGGAGGCCTGGCAGGTGGAGATCGACGAGCGGGTGACCCGGGTGGCGGAACGCTACTTCCCCGAGCTGTGCGAGTCCAACGAGGATGCCCGGGCCCATTTCCACTTCGGCGACGGCATACAATGGATGGCCGACGCCGAGCCGGACAGCGTCGACGTGGTGATCATCGACAGCACGGACCCCATCGGACCGGCGAAGGGACTGTTCACGGAAGATTTCTACCGCAACTGCCGGCGCGCACTGCGGGGCAACGGAATCGTCGTGCAGCAGAGCGAGTCCCCTCTCTATCATCTGCAGCTGATCAGGGACATCCATGGCGCCATGCGCGGGGCGGGCTTCCTGGACGTGCTGTCCCTGCATTTTCCCCAGCCCACTTATCCCTCCGGCTGGTGGACGGCCACCCTGGCCTGCAAGGACATGCCTCTGACCGGTTTCCGGGAGGAGGATGCCGAAGCCAAGACGTTTCCCACCGAATACTACAATGCCGCCATCCACCGCTCCGCCACCGCGGCCCCGGAATTCTTCTACCGGGGACTGATGGGGTAGGGCCGGGCTCAGGTACGGACCGAGCGCAGCCGGTCCAGGCGCAGGCGCTGGCGTTCGTCGAACAGCCGCCGGGACGCTCCCCACACCGCCGCCAGGGTACCCAGGCCGGTGCCCACGGAAATCAGGAACATGATGAGGATCTGGTATTTCACCGCCTCCACCGGCGGGGAGCCCGCCAGGATCTGGCCGGTCATCATGCCCGGCAGGCTCACCACACCGGCCGCCGACATGGCGTTGATGATGGGGATCAGCCCGCTGCGCACGCTCTCCCGGCGCAGCCCGGCGACCGCCTCCCCGGCCTCCTGACCGAGCATCAGCCGCCCTTCGATCTCCCCTCGGCGCTGCCAGGCGGTTTCGGTCAGCCGCTCCATGGCGATGGAGATGCCGTTCATGGTGTTGCCCAGCAGCATGCCCAGCAGGGGAATGGCGTACTGGGGGGCGTACCAGGGCTGGTTGCCGATGATCACCACCAGGGCCAGCACGGTGACGGCGAACGAGGACAGGAACATGGACAGGGTGCCCATGGCAAAGCCCCAGCCCCCGGTGAACCGCCGGTGCTGGCGGGCCATGACCTCCCGCCCGGCCACCAGGAGCATGACCAGGGACAGCAGGGCCATCCACAACAGGTGGACATGGGCGAACAGCGCCTTGAGCACCAGACCGATGAGCAGCAGCTGCACCGTGGTGCGCAGGGCCGCGATCAGCAGCTGGGCGGCCAGCCGGCCCTGCACCCGGGCCGCCAGCCCCGCCAGCACCAGCACCAGCACCGCGGCGAGACTCAGGTCCAGGGCGTTGAGATGAATCATCAAGAGCGGGCCGCCGGAACCGGCTCACCGGTCCGGACGGCGTCCTGCTGCAGGGCGCCGTTGGCGAGCACCAGGCGGCGCCGGGCCATTCGCGCCGCCTGGGCGGCATCGTGGGTCACCCACAGCAGCGCGGCCTGCCGGCGCTGACGGTAGTCGGCCAGCAGCGCCTCCATCCGCTGGACATTGGCGGGGTCCAGATTGGCGGTGGGCTCATCCAGCAGGAGCACGGCCGGCTCCAGGGCGAGCAGGCGCAGCAGGGCCAGACGCTGGCGCTCGCCGCTGGACAGCCGGCTCACCGGCCAGTCCAGGACCTCCACCCCGAAGCCCAATTCCTCGAGACCGGCCACCGGTGTCCCGGGGAAGTGGGCACCCACCCGATCCTCCCACCAGTGGCTTTCCGCCGGCAGCAGTCCCACCCGGCGCCGCCACCGGGCAGGGGGCAAGGCAACACAGGCGGTGCCGTCCAGGTAGACGGCCCCCTGGTGGGGGTCCAGGTCGGCCACCGCCCGCAGCAGGCGGGTCTTGCCGGCCCCGGAGGGCCCGGACAGGCACACGCACTCCCCCGGGGCGATGGCCAGGCTCAGGGGCCCGACGCCGTCCCAGCGCAGGTTTTCGATGCGTAGCCGGCTCAGAAGGACACCTCTTGAACTGACCCGATCACGGCGGGCGCCAGCATACCGCGAACCGGCGGCAAAGGTGACCGCCGCGGCCCGCGGCCGCGGCAGGGCCGGCCTCAGAAGCTCTTGGACAGGCTCACCACCGCCTGGCCGTCGCACAGCTTGGTGTTGCCGCAGTCGGCCTGACTGAGATTGGTGTCGGTGTATTTGAGCCCCAGGCCGAATCCGCCCATCTGCTTGGACACGCCGATGCTGTAATCGGTGTAGTCGGGATAGCCGAAGTTGGCGTTGTCCTCGACGGTCTGGCGCCCCACGTGCAGGCCCAGGTCCACGTCCATGGGCAGGGTGTAGGTGAAGCCGAGATCCAGATAGTTGGCCTTGCCGCTGCCCCCGAAGAAATCCCAGGAGTAGTAGTCCTTGAGGCTGAACCACCGGTAGTGGCCGCCGGCGTAGACTTCGTTATAGGAATAGCTCAGGCCGCTGCTGGAATTGGGGTACTCGTACCAGATGCTTCCAACGTCGTAGCCGGCGTGCTTGCCGATGCTGCCCTTGTAGCCGGCGTAGATGTCCAGCTCCATGGAGCCGTCGCCATTGTTGGCGGCATTGAACTGGACATTGGAGGCCCACAACCCCCCGTAGACCCCGAACAGCTCACCCTCGAACCCGCCCTGGACGGCCGCCGAGTTGTCCGTCTGGGAGATCCCACGGAACATATAGTTGTTGGTCAGGGTGACGCTTCCGCCCACACCGGCCGCCTGGGCGCCGGCGCAAGCCAGGGTCCCGGCCAGTGCGAGACCGACCAAGCGCTTGTTGGCAATCATTGGCTCTCCTCCGTGTCTTTTCTTCTTGGGTTGC
>DATFLG010000181.1:0-2358 GCA_035267985.1 Gammaproteobacteria bacterium
TGCAGCCCCTGGAGGACATGGAGGACCGCATCAACCGGGCCTGGTCGCCGGTCAGCCACATGAACTCGGTCGTCAACTCAGAGGCCCTGCGCGAACCCTACAACGCCTGCCTGCCCAAGCTCAGCGACTACGCCACGGAGATGGGCCAGAATGAGGCCCTGTACCGGGCCTTCCGGCAGATCGCCGACGGCCCCGAATACGCCCGGCTGGATACCGCCCAGCGCAGGATCATCGACAACGCCCTGCGGGACTTCCGCCTGTCCGGGGTGGAGCTCGATCCCGCACAGCGGAAACGCTACAAGGCCATCATGCAGGAGCTCTCCTCTCTGTGCGCGCGCTTTGAGGAGAACCTGCTGGATGCCACCAACGCCTGGACCCGGCAGGTGACCGATCCCGGCGAGTTGGCCGGGCTGCCCGACAGTGCCCGGGACCTGGCCCGGCAGAACGCCGAGCAGCGGGAGGTGGACGGCTGGGTCATCACCCTGGACTTCCCCTCCTATTACCCGGTACTGGCCTACGCCGAGAACCGGGCGCTGCGCCGGGAGGTGTACACGGCCCACGTCACCCGGGCTTCCGACGAAGGGCCCCACGGGGGCCGGTGGGACAACACCCCGGTGATGGAGCGCATTCTGGCGCTTCGCCACGAGGCCGCCCGCCTGCTGGGCTACGCCAATTACGCCGAACGCTCCCTGGCCACCAAGATGGCCCGTTCCACCGATCAGGTCATGGGCTTTCTCAACGACCTGGCCCGGCGCTCCCTGCCGATGGCGCGCCGGGACCTGGACGAGGTGCGGGCCTTTGCCCGGGACGAGCATGGCATGGCGGAGCTGGAGGCCTGGGACATTGCCTACTACTCCGAGAAGCTGCGCCAGCACAAGTACGCCATCTCCCAGGAAGAGCTCAAGCCCTACTTCCCCGAAGCCAGGGTGCTGGACGGGCTGTTCGCCGTGGTCCAGCGCCTGTACGGCCTGACCATCACCCCCGTGGAAGGGGTGGACGCCTGGCACCCGGACGTGCGCTTCTACGCCATCCGGGACAGCGACGGCGGACTGCGCGGCCAGTTCTATCTGGACCTGTACGCCCGCTCGAATAAACGCGGCGGCGCCTGGATGGACGAATGCATCAGCCGCCGGCGCACCGCCCGGGGCGTGCAGACGCCGGTGGCCTATCTGACCTGCAACTTCTCACCACCGGTGGGGGACAAGCCGGCGCTGTTCACCCACGACGAGGTGCTGACCCTGTTTCACGAGTTCGGCCACGGCCTGCACCACATGCTCACCCGGGTGGATTATGCCAGCGTGGCCGGCATCGGCGGCGTGGCCTGGGACGCGGTGGAGCTGCCCAGCCAGTTCATGGAGAACTGGTGCTGGGAGCGGGAGGCCCTGGATCTGATCGCCGCCCATTACGAGAGCGGCGAGCGCCTGCCCGAGGCCCTGTACGAACGCATGCAGGCCGCCCGCAACTTCCAGTCGGCGATGCAGATGGTGCGACAGCTGGAGTTCTCCATCTTCGATTTCCGTCTGCACCTGGAGTACGACCCGGACAAGGGCGGTCGTATCTACGACATTCTCAGGGAGGTGCGCGACCAGGTGGCGGTGATGCATCCGCCCTCCTTCAACCGCTTTCCCCACAGCTTTTCCCACATTTTCGCCGGCGGTTACGCGGCGGGCTACTACAGCTACAAGTGGGCGGAAGTGCTCTCGGCGGACGCGTTCTCGGCCTTCGAGGAAAGCGGCATCTTCGACCGGGACACGGGCCTGCGCTTTCTCACCAGCATCCTGGAACAGGGCGGGTCCCGGGATCCCATGGAGCTGTTCGTGGAGTTCCGCGGCCGTGAGCCCACCATCGATGCCCTGCTGCGTCACTCCGGGCTGGCGGCCTAGACCGGTATGGCGCCACCGGATCGGCCACAGAGGACACAAGGGACACAGCGGACACAGAGCCCCGGAACACGGAGATCAACAATGGCTCCCCCGGCGAGGATCGCCATGGGGGATCTGCGGACGGAACGCATTACTGGTGCGGCTGTCGAGGTGCATCGGCCTCTCGGGCCGGGACTGCCGGAAGTCGCACCGGCCGTTACCGATCAAGCTTGCCAGTGCGCGACTGATTGAAGCTGTCCGGAGGCTGTCCTTGCGGCTTTGCTGCCGACGACGTTGGATGGGGACAGAAGAACGCTGGAAGCCTACGGCTTGGTCGCTGGCCGGCATCGGCCGGGCCGGACCACAGGTTTACGTGGAAGGGCACGATTCTCCGTGCAGTCGGTGTCCTCTGTGGCGATAATTTCAATCTCGATAGCCGAACAACTCAAATGAAGATCGCGACCTGGAACGTCAATTCCCTGCGGGTGCGCCTGCC
>DATFLG010000182.1:0-6761 GCA_035267985.1 Gammaproteobacteria bacterium
CCGGGTCCTCGCCCGCTACGGCGCCGGCGAGGGCCATGTCTTCAACCTCGGCCACGGGATCCACCCCGAGGTGAATCCCGACCACGCAGCGGCCATGGTGGACGCTGTGCACGAGCTCAGCGCACCCTACCACCAGTAGGCGTCCCTGGGCCGAGGCGAAGCGAGTTGGAAAAGGCGCGAGATGGCCTTGTCCGACAGGCTGCCAGGTCCTTTGCCCGGGCCGCCCCGGGCGTCAGGTGTTGGAGGTCCGTCCATGCGGGAGCACACGCCCGGTTCCGGTTGCCCGTGAGTGCAGGCCGGGACAAGCTGTCCGCCGGGGTGGTGATCGTGCGCTGCCACAATCACCGGTGGCATTACCTGCTGCTGCGGGCGTACCGGTACTGGGATTTTCCCAAGGGCGCGGTGGAGGCGGGCGAAACGCCCCTGGACGCCGCCTGCCGGGAGGTGGCCGAGGAATCCGGACTGCACGGGTTGAGCTTTCGCTGGGGCACGGTCTGCCGCGAGACCCCCCCGTACCGGGGCGGGAAGACAGCCCGCTACTTCCTGGCGGAAAGCGCGGATGGCGCCGTGGAACCGGGCATCAATCCGGAGCTGGGCCGCCCCGAGCATCACGAGTTCCGGTGGCTGGGCTACCGCCCCGCCCGCACCCTGCTGGTGCCCCGGGTACAGGCCATCCTGGACTGGGCCCACGGCATCGTCGGGGAACGCTGCGGTTAGCCGCCGGTCGCCGGGGCTCAGCGCAGCTCGCTGAGCAGGCCCTCAATCATGCGCTGGGCCTGCCCGGCATAACCGCCCCCGAACAGGTTCGCGTGATTGAGCACATGATACAGGTTGTAGAGCTGCCGGCGTACGGGGTAGCCGGGGTCCAGGGGGTACGCAGCCCGGTAGGCACCATAGAAGCGCTCACCGAACCCGCCGAACAGCTCGGTCATGGCCAGGTCCGCTTCCCGGTCGCCGAAGTACACCGCCGGGTCGAAGACAACGGGCTCGCCGTTCCGGGTCACCGCGTAATTGCCCGACCAGAGGTCGCCATGGAGCAGCGCCGGGGCGGGCACGTAGCCGGCGAACAACCCGTCCAGCCGGTCCATCAACTCCTCCCCCGCCTGGCGCAGGTGCCCGCCAAACCCGTTGCGGGCTGCAAGAGCGAGCTGATAGCCCAGGCGCCGGTCACGCCAGAAGCTGACCCATTCATGGTGCTCGGTGTTGACCTGGGGGGTGGAACCGATGGTGTTGTCCCGATGCCAGCCGTACCGGTCCCGGGTGACCCGGTGCATGGCGGCCAGCCCCTCTCCGAGGCGCTCCAGCGCACCGCCATTGCCCGCCCCCAGGGCAAGCCAGTCCAGCACCAGATAGGCCGTGCCCCCTTCCACCCCGTGACAGACCGGCCGCGGCACCCTGAGGGTACCGGAACGGGCGATTTCCTCCAGGCCTTCGGCCTCGGCCTCGAACATGTCCAGGGCAGAGGCGTCGTTGAACTTGACGAAGTAGTCGCCGGCGTCGGTGCCCAGGCGAACGGCCTGGTTGATGCAGCCGCCGCCTACCGCCTGGTGGCCGGTAGCCCGCACCGGCTTCCCCGTGGCTGACTCGATGGCGGCGGCAATGGCATCGCGGGGGAACACGTGCAAAGACCCTCCTGTCTACCGGTTTGAAACAGCAACGCAGTGTGAAATAGTCTATTTCTTGGAGTGGTTATTGAGAAGAAAGAAATCGAGCGCCGTGCCTGTTCCGTGGAAGCGCCCCGCCCCCAATAAGCGAGTTGCCCCGTCATGCCCGATTCCCGCACTCTGCGCCTGGTCAACGTCAAGCCAGCATGTGAAAACTGCCATGTCCGGCGCCTGTGTCTGCCGGTCTCGCTGGACGCCCCCGACGTGGAACGTCTCAATACCCTGGTCCACCGGCGCGGACCCTTCAAGCGGGGTGAAACCCTGTATCAGGCCGGGGATCCCTTCGGCAACCTGTACGCCATCCAGGCCGGCGCCATCAAGACCTACGGGCTGACCAACGAGGGGCAGGAGCAGATCACCGGCTTCCACCTGCCCGGGGAGCTGGTGGGGATGGATGCGATCCATTCCAAGGTCCACCCCTGCCACGCCGTGGCCCTGGAGAATACCTGGGTCTGCGAGGTGCCTTTCGACCGGCTGGAAGCCCTCAGTGCCCAGGTGCCCGGCCTGCAGAAGGAGTTCATACGCATCATGAGCCGGGAGCTGGTGGCCGACCAGGACAGTCTCATGATGATGGGCAAGCTCAGCGCCGAGCAGCGCGTGCTGAGGCTGCTGACCAACATCTACCGACGTCTGCGGGTACGTCTGGGGAACGTGGAGGAAATCCGCCTGCCCATGACCCGCGAGGACATCGCCAACTATGTGGGCCTGACCACCGAGACCGTCAGCCGGGTGCTGACCCGTCTGCGGGAGGAAGGGGTCATCGAGTTCCGCAACCGCAACGTGCGATTCCTGGACCTGGACGCCGCCCAGCGCATCGCCCGCTAGGGAACCTCTGCCCCGGTCGGTCAAGCGGACGATCACCAGGCGCAAAGGCGCGGCGAAGCGCCGTCTGCAGGCGGCCAATGAGCATTCCATGCCCCTGGGCAAAGCCGAGCGCGGCGCTTCGGCGGCCCGGGCAGCGGCTCCCCGGTGGAAAGCCGCTCACCCCGTGGACCCGGTGGCAGGCGCCCCCGGATATCCCCCAGGCTGCCGGGAAGGCTGAACCAGGCGCGGACGATGTAGAACCGGCCTGAAAACTCCATGGGGCCGCGACGGCGGCCGCCCTTGCTTCGCCACAGGGCGTCAGGCGCGGGCGGCGAGGCGGTGGTGCAGGGGACTGCTGCGGGGGAAGTGGGCCAGCAGAAACCGCATCTGGTCGGCCAGCACGCGGCGGCCCTGGAGGTAGATGTATTCGGCGTGGGTGGGGATGAACGGCACCGCCAGCAGCTCCATTCCGGCCTGCTCGGGGCTGCGCCCGGCCTTGTGGTTATTGCACCGCTTGCAGGCCGTCACCACGTTGTTCCAGGTGTCCATGCCCCCCCGGCTCAGGGGCGTGACGTGATCCCGGGAAAGCTCCCCGTCCGGAAAACGCTGGCCGCAGTACAGGCACAGGGAGGCGTCGCGGCGAAACAACGCCTGGTTGTTCAGCGGGGGAATATAGCCGCGGCGGGCCTTGTGCAGGGCGTGATTGTCACCGTAGGTCGCGATAATGGAGTTGACCTCCACCACGCTGCGCAGGCCGGTGCGGGCGCTCACGCCCCCGTGCACCCGGTACAGCAGGGTGCCGCAGGCGTAGGCCACCTGGTCCAGGTAGTAGAGTCGCACGGCGTCGCGGTAGGACACCCACTCCAGCGGCATTCCCGCCACGTCGGTGCGAAGGACCTGATGTGTCAGCTCGTACACGCCTCCGCCCTCGGCTACAACTCCACGCATTTATGTCAGAAACGTCCGCAAAAGGCAACGCGGCGCCAGGGGGCCGGCCGGGCGCCGGAAGGGGGCTGCAGGGCGCGGCGTCGATTGGGGAAGCGGCCCCGGTGCCCGGTGAAAGCGTCATAAGATTCCGGTATGATGGGCCTCTTTTGCGCCAGCCCCTGGCCATTGGCGTGGGGCCTGCGCCGAGACCCAGGAGCCGTTCATTCAGCCGTCCGCCGCCTCGTGGGCTGTGGCCAGGGGCCGTGGCCCGGGCGGTTGTGCTCTGGAGAGAAAAACATGCCCATCCGTGTGGCTGTCCCCAAGGAGCTCGCAACCGGCGAGCGCCGCGTTGCTCTCATCCCCGCGGTTGCCGAGCGCATCGTACAACTCGGCGCCGAGGTGCTGGTCCAGCGGGGCGCCGGCGCCGGCGCTTATTTCCCCGATGATGCCTACGAGGCCGCCCGGCTCGTGGATGACGCCGCCGCCCTCTACGGCGAGGCCGATATCGTGCTGAAGGTGCAGCCCCCCACCGAGGACGAGATCGGGCAGATGCGCGAAGGTGCGGCCCTGGTAGGCAGCCTGCTGCCCCATCGCCATCCCGAACGGGTGGCGGCGCTGCGTGACCGGCGCATCACCAGCTTCGCCATGGAACTGGTTCCCCGCATTTCCCGCGCCCAGAGCATGGACGTGCTCTCCTCCCAGGCAGCGGTTGCCGGATACAAGGCCGCCCTGATGGCCGCCGACCGGACCGCCCGGTTCTTTCCCATGCTGACCACCGCGGCCGGGACCATCCGCCCGGCCCGGGTGCTGGTGATCGGCGCCGGTGTCGCCGGCCTGCAGGCCATCGCCACCGCCAAGCGCCTGGGCGCCATGGTGGAAGCCTATGACGTGCGCTCCGCCACCCGGGAGCAGGTCCTCTCCCTGGGTGCGAAATTCGTGGACACCGGGGTGAAGGCCGAGGGGGAAGGCGGTTATGCCCGGGAGCTGAGCGACGAGGAGAAGCGCCAGCAGCAGGAGGTACTGGCCGAGCATGTCGCCCAGGCCGATGCGGTGATCACCACCGCCGCCATCCCCGGACGCGAATCCCCGCGCATCATACCCGCTTCCATGGTGCAGGCCATGAAGCCTGGCGCGGTGATCATCGACCTGGCCGCCGAGGGCGGCGGCAACTGCGAGCTGACGCGGCCCGGCGAGCAGATCGAGCACGACAATGCGGTGATCATCTACGGCCCACTGAACGTCCCCAGCATGCTGGCCCTGCACGCCAGCGAAATGTACTCGAAGAACCTGTTCAACTTCCTCTCCCCCATGGTCAGCGACGGGGAGTTCGAACCGGACTGGGAGGATCAGGTGATCGCCGAGAGCGCCCTGACCCGGGACGGGAAGATCACGCACGAGCCCACGCGGCAACTCGTGGAAGGAGACGGACAATGATCGAAGGCTTCACCGCTCTCTACATCTTCATGCTGGCCGCCTTCACCGGTTATGAGGTGATCTCGCGGGTACCGGTGATCCTGCACACGCCCCTGATGTCCGGCTCCAACTTCGTTCACGGCATCGTGCTGGTGGGCGCCATGGTGGCCCTGGGTCATGCCCAGACCGGCACCGAGCAGGCCATCGGCTTCGTCGGCGTGCTGCTGGCTGCCGGCAACGCGGTGGGCGGCTACGTGGTCACCGAACGCATGCTCGAGATGTTCAAGAGCAGCAGGGAGGACCGGGGGTGAACGGCGTCATCCAAGTCAGCTACTTCGCCGCCGCGGTCCTGTTCATCCTGGGGCTCAAGCGCATGAGCTCCCCGCGCACGGCGCGGGGAGGCATCCTCTGGGCCGGAGCGGGAATGCTGGTCGCCACATTGGTGACCTTCTTCTGGGCCGGGATGAGCAACTATCTGCTGATGATTCTGGCCATCGCCATCGGCGGGGGCCTGGCCTGGTGGTCGGGCAAGCGGGTGGCCATGACCGACATGCCCCAGATGATCGCCATCTACAACGGCATGGGCGGCGGCGCGGCCGCCGCCATTGCGGCCGTTGAGCTGGCCAAGGGCGATTTCACCTCGAGCGCCTTCCAGGGGCTGGCGGTGCTGGGGGCGCTGATCGGCGCCGTCTCCTTCTCCGGGTCACTGATCGCCTTTGCCAAGCTTCAGGGGCTGCTGAAGAAGGCCATGCGCTTCCCCAACCAGCAGTTCATCAACCTGGGGGTGTTCGGCGCGGCCATCGTGCTTGGGCTGGTGGTGTTCGCCATGAGCCATCCCGGGGGCTTCTGGATCCTGGTGTTCTTCCTGCTGGCCCTGGCGTTCGGCGTGCTCATGACACTGCCCATCGGCGGTGCCGACATGCCGGTGGTGATCTCCCTGTACAACGCCCTGACCGGCCTGGCCGTGGGCTTCGAGGGCTTCGTGCTGGGTAATGCCGCCATGATCATCGCCGGCACGGTGGTGGGCTCGGCGGGCACACTGCTCACCCAGTTGATGGCCAAGGCCATGAACCGCCCCCTGTCCAATGTGCTGTTCAGCGGCTTCGGCCAGGCCGGCGGGGCCGAGGAAACCGCCGTCGAAGGCAGCATGAAGCCCATCGATGCCACCGACGTGGCGGTGATGATGGCCTACGCCGACAACGTCATCGTGGTGCCCGGCTATGGCATGGCCGTGGCCCAGGCCCAGCACAAGATCTGGGAGCTCACCGAACTGCTGGAAGAGAAGGGCGTGAAGGTCAAGTTCGCCATTCATCCCGTGGCCGGGCGCATGCCCGGGCACATGAACGTGCTGTTGGCCGAGGCAGGCGTACCGTACGACAAGATCTTCGACCTGGAGGAGATCAACGCCGAATTCCCCCGGGCGGACGTGGCGCTGGTGATCGGCGCCAATGACGTGGTCAACCCGGTGGCCCGGACCAACCCGGACAGCCCCATCTACGGCATGCCCATTCTCAACGTGGATCAGGCGAAGAACGTCATCGTCATCAAGCGAGGCAAGGGCGCCGGCTTCTCCGGCATCGAAAACGCCCTGTTCTTCCAGGACAATACCCGCAT
This sequence comes from Gammaproteobacteria bacterium, assembly GCA_035267985.1. Lineage (GTDB taxonomy): Bacteria > Pseudomonadota > Gammaproteobacteria > DATFLG01 > DATFLG01 > DATFLG01. Next base: position 6,423 of record DATFLG010000182.1, read on the forward strand.
GCTATACGGCGACGGCCAGGAAATGGTGGGCAAGCTCATCCAGCAGGTCAAGCAGCTCTGAAACGCAGGCGGCCGGTAAGGCCGCCACAGAGCGCACCTGGCCCCAAACCCGAGCCTGACGGCGCGCCGCTGCGGACCGCCGCCGCGGGGGCCGGCCCCCAACCCGGGAGCCTCGGTGTAAGAGCGGCCGGAAACCGCCTCTTGTTCCCTGGGGGAACACAGCAGCGCCGCCCGCGGTGGTAGCATGGGCGAAACCGTCCCGAGCCCGCCCGGAGGCCCCATGGCAGCGACCCACTCCGAAATCACGCCTGAATTCGCGGCCTGGATCGCCGACCAGCC
>DATFLG010000183.1:0-9617 GCA_035267985.1 Gammaproteobacteria bacterium
CAGCTCTACAACCTGTATCATGTGCTCAATCACGCGAACCTGTTCGGGGGCGGTTATGCCGGGCAGGCCCAGCGCATGATTGAGGGCCTGCTCAGCGAGCTGCGCTGAGCCCCGGCGGCGGGCGGCTAACCGCAGCGTTCCCCGACGATGCCGTGGGCCCAGTCCAGGATGGCCTGCACCCGGGGCACCAGCAGGGCGCGGGCGTGGCCGTAGTCCAGCCACCGGAACTCGTGATGCTCGGGGCGGCCCAGCTCCGGATTGATGCCCAGTTTCACGGCGCCGTTCGCGCTTTCCGCCAGGAAGTAGCGGGCTGTCTTCCCGCCCCGGTACGGGGGGGTATCGCGGCAGACCGTGCCCCAGCGAAAGTTCAACCCGTGCAGTCCGGATTCCTCGGCCACCTCCCGGCAGGCGGCGCCCAGGGGCGTTTCGCCCGCCTCCACCGCGCCCTTGGGAAAATCCCAGTACCGGTACGCCCGCAGCAGCAGGTAATGCCACCGGCGATCGTGGCAGCGCACGATCACCACCCCGGCGGACAGCTTGTCCCGGCCTGCACTCACGGGCAACCGGAACCGGGCCTGTGCTCCCGCATGGACGGACCTCCAACGACTGATGCCCGGAGCGGCCGGGCAAAGGCCCCGGCAGCCTGTCGGAAAAGGACATCTCCCGCCTTTTCCAACGCGCTTCCCCGCGGCCCAGGGACGTCTACTGGTGGTAGGGTGCGCTGAGCTCGTGGACAGCGTCCACCATGGCCGCTGCGTGGTCGGGATTCACCTCGGGGTGGATCCCGTGGCCGAGGTTGAAGACATGGCCCTCGCCGGCGCCGTAGCGGGCGAGGACCCGGCCCACGGCCTCGCGGATGCGCCCGGGTGAGGCATAGAGCATGGCCGGATCCAGGTTGCCCTGCAGGGCAACCCGGGTCCCGACCCGGCGCCGGGCCTCGCCGATGTCGGTGGTCCAGTCCAGGCCCAGGGCGTCGGCGCCGCTGTCGGCCATGGCCTCCAGCCACTGCCCGCCGCCCTTGGTGAACAGGATGACCGGGACCCGCCGGCCTTCCCGTTCCCGGCTCAGCGCCTGGACGATGTCCTTCATGGGGTTCAGGGAGAATTCCAGGTAGTCGTCCGGCGCCAGGGTGCCGCCCCAGGTGTCGAACACCATGACTGCCTGGGCGCCGGCGGCGATCTGGGCATTCAGATAGGCGCTCACGGCCCGGGTCACGGTGTCGAGCAGCCGGTGCATGAGCTCGGGCCGGTCGTACAACAACGCCTTGCTGAGGGCGAAGTTCTTGGTGGACCCGCCCTCGATCATGTAGGTAGCCAGGGTCCACGGGCTGCCCGCGAATCCGATCAGCGGAACCCGTCCGCCCAGCTCCCGGCGGATCAGCCGTACCGCGTCCATGACGTAACCCAGGTCAGACTCGGGATCGGGCACGCCCAGGGCGCGGATGTCGGCCTCGGTGCGGATCGGGTGCTCAAAACGCGGACCTTCGCCGGGCTCGAAGTACAGGCCCAGCCCCATGGCGTCAGGTACGGTCAGAATGTCGGAGAAGAGAATGGCGCCGTCCAGGGCAAAGCGCTCCAGGGGCTGCAGCGTCACCTCGCAGGCCAGCTCCGGGGTGCGGCACAGGGTCATGAAGCTGCCGGCGCGCTCGCGTACGGCCCGATACTCCGGCAGGTAGCGTCCCGCCTGGCGCATCATCCACACCGGCGTGGCGTCCACGGGCTCGCGCTGCAGAGCCCGCAGGAGACGATCGTTCTTCAGCTCAGTCATGGGGGGATGTTGCCACAGAGATCACAGGGAACACAGCGTGCGCTCGCGGTGTGCGTCGTTGCCCACCGCCGCCGGTGGAAGCGCCGCGCGCCGTCCCCGGTGGCCTCTGTGGGAATCGGAGTTTAACGAGGCAGGTCGGAACGACCCATCAGGTATTCGTCCACCGCACGGGCGCATTGACGGCCTTCGCGGATGGCCCACACCACCAGGGACTGGCCGCGGCGCGTATCGCCGGCGGCGAAGACCTTGTCCAGGGAGGTGTGGTAGCGCTCCGTGTCCGCGAGGACGTTGCCCCGGGGATCGAACTCCACACCCAGTTGTTCCAGCATCCCCTCCTGCACCGGGTGGACGAATCCCATGGCCAGGAGTACCAGATCGGCCTTGAGCTCGAACTCGCTGCCGGGGACTTCCTGCATCTTGCGCCCGCCCTTGTCGTCATCGACCCATTCCAGGCGCGCACCGTGCAGCGTGGTCACCCGTCCGTCCTTGCCCGACAGGGCGGTGGTGGCCACTGCCCAGTCCCGCTCGCAGCCTTCCTCCTGGGAGCTGGAGGTGCGCAGCTTCAGGGGCCAGTAGGGCCAGGTGAGGCCCTTGTCTTCCTTCTCCGGGGGACGGGGCATGATCTCCAGCTGGCTCACCGAGCTCGCGCCCTGGCGGATGGAGGTGCCGATGCAGTCGGAGCCCGTGTCGCCGCCGCCGATGACCACCACATGCTTGTCGGTGGCCGTGATGGCGCCTTCGTCCGGGATGTCATCGCCCGCCAGACGCCGGTTCTGCTGGGTGAGGAACTCCATGGCGAAGTGCACCCCGTCGAGTTCCCGGCCCGGCACCGGCAGATCCCGGGGGTGTTCCGAGCCGGCGGCCAGCACCACCGCGTCGTATTCCTGCATCAGCTGTTGAGCGGGAATGTCCACGCCCACATGGCTGTTGGGGTGGAACTCCACACCTTCGGCCCGCATCTGGCCGATGCGCCGGTCGATCAGCTCCTTGCCCATCTTGAAATCGGGGATGCCGTAGCGCAGCAGCCCGCCGATCCGGTCGTTCTTCTCGAACAGCGCAACGTCATGACCGGCCCGGGCGAGCTGCTGGGCGCAGGCCAGCCCGGCGGGGCCGGAGCCCACCACCGCCACCCGCTTTCCGGTCTTGTGGGCGGCGATCTGGGGGGTGATCCAGCCCTCGTCCCAGCCCCGGTCGACGATGGCGCATTCGATGGACTTGATGGTGACCGGGTTGTCGTCGATGTTCAGGGTGCATGCCGCCTCGCAGGGGGCCGGGCAGATGCGTCCCGTGAACTCCGGAAAATTGTTGGTGGAGTGGAGCACCTCCAGGGCGCTGCGCCACTCGTCCCGATAGACCAGGTCGTTCCAGTCGGGGATGATGTTGTTGACCGGACAGCCGGTGTGACAGTAGGGGATGCCGCAGTCCATGCACCGCGCGCCCTGGTCCCTGAGCTCGTCGTCCGTGAGGGGTATGACGAACTCGTGGAAATGGCGGATGCGGTCTCCCGGTGACTCGTAGCTTCGCTCGACCCGGGGAATCTCCATGAATCCGGTGGGCTTACCCATGCTTGCGCCCTCCCTTGACCGCCTCCGGCGCCGGCCGGCTCTGCTGGGCGGTCTTCATTTCCTCCAGGGCCCGCCGGTAGTCCACCGGCATGACCTTGACGAACTTCGGCAGGTACTCGTCCCAGCGCTCCAGAATCGTGCGGGCGCGGGTGCTGTCGGTGTAGTGCATATGCCTTTCGATCAGGGACCGCAGGCGCTGGGCGTCGAAGCGGGTCATGTCGTGATTGATGGCCACCAGACCGTGGGTCTCCAGATCGCCGCCCTGATGTTCCAGCTCCTCCAGCGCCTCGTCCTCGTCGCTGATGGGCTCCAGGTCCACCATGGCCAGATTGCAACGGCGTTCGAAGTCGCCGGCCTCGTCCAGCACGTAGGCGATGCCCCCGGACATGCCGGCCGCGAAGTTGCGCCCGGTCTGACCCAGCACCACCACCACGCCGCCGGTCATATACTCGCAGCCATGGTCGCCGACGCCCTCGACCACCGCCACAGCGCCGGAATTGCGCACGCCGAAGCGCTCGCCGGCCACCCCCCGGAAGTAGCATTCGCCGGTAATGGCGCCGTAGAGCACCGTGTTACCGACGATGATGTTCTCCTCCGGCACGATGGGGCATTCCCGGGGCGGATAGACCACCAGGCGTCCGCCCGACAGCCCTTTGCCCACGTAATCGTTGCCCTCACCCTCCAGCTCGATGGTGACTCCGCGGGCCAGCCAGGCGCCGAAGCTCTGCCCGGCGATGCCCCGGGCCTTGATGTAGATGGTGTCGTCCGCCAGCCCCTCGTGGCCATAGCGGCGGGCCACCTCGCCCGATAGCATGGCCCCCACGGTGCGGTTGGTGTTGCGGATCGGCGTCTCGATGCGCACCGCCTCGCCCTTCTCCAGGGCGGGCGCCGCCTTTTCGATAAGGGCGTTGTCCAGCGCCTTGTCCAGGCCGTGGTCCTGGGTTTCGCAGTTGTAGACGGCCACGTTGTCCGCGATTTCCGGACGGTGAAACACGCGGGAGAAATCCACCCCGTGGGCCTTCCAGTGGTCGATGGCGGCACGGGTGTCCAGCCTGTCCACCCGGCCGATCATCTCGTTGAACGTGCGGAAGCCGAGCTGCGCCATCAGCTTTCGCACCTCCTCGGCCACGAAGAAGAAATAGTTGACCACGTGCTCGGGCTTGCCGGTGAAGCGCTTGCGCAGCTCCGGATCCTGGGTGGCCACCCCCACCGGACAGGTGTTGAGATGGCACTTGCGCATCATGATGCAGCCCTCGACGATCAGCGGGGCGGTGGCGAAGCCGAACTCGTCGGCCCCCAGCAGAGCCCCCACCACTACGTCGCGCCCCGTGCGCAGCCCGCCGTCCACCTGCACGGCAATGCGCCCGCGCAGCTGGTTCATCACCAGGGTCTGGTGGGTCTCGGCCAGGCCGATCTCCCAGGGGCTGCCGGCATGCTTGATGGAGGTCAGGGGGCTGGCCCCGGTGCCGCCGTCGTAGCCGGCGATGGTCACGTGGTCCGCGTGGGCCTTGGACACCCCGGCCGCCACCGTGCCCACCCCGACTTCCGAGACCAGCTTGACGCTGATCCGTGCCTTCGGATTGACGTTCTTCAGATCGTGGATGAGCTGTGCCAGGTCCTCGATGGAATAGATGTCATGATGGGGCGGCGGCGAGATCAGCCCCACCCCCGGCGTGGAATGACGCACCCGGGCGATGGTGGCGTTCACCTTGTGGCCGGGCAGCTGGCCGCCCTCGCCGGGCTTGGCGCCCTGGGCCACCTTGATCTGGATGTCGTCGGCGTTGACCAGGTACTCGGCGGTCACGCCGAAACGCCCGGAGGCCACCTGCTTGATGGCCGAGCGCATGGAGTCCCCGTTGGGCAGGGGCTTGAAGCGCTCGGGCTCCTCGCCGCCTTCGCCGGTGTTGGATTTGCCGCCGATGCGGTTCATGGCCACCGCGAGGGTGCTGTGGGCCTCGAAGGAGATGGAGCCGAAGGACATGGCGCCGGTGGCGAAGCGCTTGACGATCTCCTTGGCCGGCTCGACCTCCTCCAGGGGAACCGGCTCGGCCGCCGGCTTGAGCTCGAACAGTCCGCGCAGGGTCAGCAGGCGTTCGTTCTGCTCGTTGATCAGCTTCGAGTATTCGGCGTAGGTGGCCGCATCGTTGGCCCGGGTGGCGTGCTGGAGCTTGGCGATGGTGTCCGGCGTCCAGGCATGGTCCTCGCCCCGCAGCCGGAAGGCATAGTCTCCGCCCACGTCCAGGGCGTTGCGGTACAGCGGGGCGTCGCTGTAGGCGTCCCGGTGCCAGCGCACGGCCTCTTCGGCGATCTCGGCCAGGCCCACCCCTTCGATCATGGTGGCGGTGCCGGTGAAATACTCGTCCACGAAGGCGCTGGACAGGCCCACGGCGTCGAAGATCTGCGCGCCGCAGTAGGACTGGTAGGTGGAGATGCCCATCTTGGACATCACCTTGAGCAGCCCCTTGCCCACCGCCTTGATGTAGCGCTTGTGCACCTCCTCCTCGGACACCTCCTCGGGGAAGTGTGCCCGCGCCGCCGACAGGGTTTCGAAGGCGAGATAAGGGTTGATGGCCTCGGCGCCGTAACCGGCCAGGCAGGCGAAGTGATGGACTTCCCGGGCGGCGCCGGTTTCCACCACCAGCCCCGACTCGGTGCGCAGGCCCGCCCGGACCAGGTGGTGGTGCACCGCCGAGGTGGCCAGCAGGGCCGGAATCGCCACGTGATCGGCGTCCATGCTGCGGTCGGACAGAACCAGGATGTTGTAGCCTTCGCCCACCGCTTCCTCGGCCGCCGTGCACAGGGCCGCCAGGGCGGGCCTGAGGCCGGCGGCGCCGTCCACCGCCGGATAGCACATGTCCAGGGTGCGGGTGCGGAAGGCGCCCCCGGTGTAGTCCTCGATGCGCCGCACCCGCTCAAGGTCGGTGTTGGTCAGGATGGGCTGGCTGACCTCCAGGCGCTTATGGCTGCCGCCGTCGTCCAGGCTCAGCAGGTTCGGCCGGGGGCCGATCAGGGACACCAGGGACATCACCAGCTCTTCGCGGATCGGATCGATAGGCGGATTGGTGACCTGGGCGAAGTTCTGCTTGAAATAGTTGAACAGGGGCTTGGGCTTGTTGGACAGCACCGCCAGGGGGTTGTCCGCCCCCATGGACCCGATGGCCTCCTGGCCGGCCAGGGCCATGGGGGTGAGCAGAAACTTCAGATCCTCCTGGGTGTAGCCGAAGGCCTGCTGGCGGTCCAGCAGGGTGGCCGGATCCGGAGGCATGGTGCCCACTTCCTTGGGCAGGCTCGACAGGCGGATCTGGGTGTCGTCCAGCCACTGCTGATAGGGACGGGCCTGGGCCAGCTCCCGCTTGAGCTCCTCATCGTCGATGATGCGGCCTTCTTCCAGGTCGATGAGCAGCATGCGCCCGGGCTGCAGCCGCCACTTGCGCACGATCTTGCGGTCCGGAATGTCCAGGACGCCCATTTCCGAGGCCATCAGCACCAGGCCGTCGTCGGTGACCAGGTAGCGGGCCGGGCGCAGGCCGTTGCGGTCCAGGGTGGCCCCGATCTGCCGGCCGTCGGTGAAGGCCATGGCGGCGGGTCCGTCCCAGGGCTCCATCAGGGCCGCGTGGTACTCGTAGAAGGCCCGGCGGGTGTCGTCCATCAGAGGATTGCCGGCCCAGGCCTCGGGAATGAGCATCATCATGGCGTGGGCCAGGGGATAGCCGCCCGCCAGCAGCAGCTCCAGGGCATTGTCGAAGCAGGCCGAGTCCGACTGGCCCTCGGCGATCAGCGGCCAGAGCTTGTCCAGGTCCGCCCCCAGCAGCTCGGAGGCCATGGAGTGGTGGCGTGCCCGCATCCAGTTGATGTTGCCGCGCAGAGTGTTGATTTCTCCGTTGTGGGCCAGAAACCGGAACGGCTGGGCCAGGTCCCAGGACGGGAAGGTATTGGTGGAGAAGCGCTGATGTACGAGGGCCAGGGCGCTGTCCATGCGCTCGTCCCGCAGGTCCGGATAATAGCTGTCCACCTGGTTGGCCAGGAGCATGCCTTTGTAGACCACGGTGCGAGAGGACAGGGAAACCACATAGAACGATTCCCAACCCGACATGGCGGCGGCATAGACCGCATTTTCGGTTCTTCGCCGGATCACGAACAGTTTGCGCTCGAAGGCGTCCTGATCGGCGCAGTTCGCCCCGCGACCGATGAGCACCTGGCGCACCACGGGCTCCACGGCCTTGACGCTCTCCCCCAGGCCGGCGTCGTTCGTGGGGACGTCCCGCCAACCCAGCAGCACCTGGCCTTCCTCGGCGATGAACCCCTCCAGGAGCTCCTCACACGCCCGCCGGCTGGCTTCGGGCCGGGGCAGGAAAACCATCCCCAGCCCGTATTCGCCGGCGGCCGGCAGATCGATGCCCTGCTCGGCGCATACGGGGCGCAGCAGCCCGTCGGGAATCTGCAGCAGCAGGCCGGCACCGTCCCCCGCCAGGGGGTCGGCACCCACCGCCCCGCGGTGGGTGAGGTTCTCCAGGATGTTCAGGCCGTGGCGGACGATGCCGTGGCTTCTGCGGCCTTTGATATCGGCGACAAAGCCGACGCCGCAGGCGTCGCGCTCGTTGCGGGGGTCGTACAACCCCTGCTTGGATGGCAAAGTCCCGCGACTCATGTGTGATCTCATCATCAAAGACCTATCGGATTACACGGCAGGGGGGTGACCGGCATGCCGGCCCCGGAGGCGGCAGCGGCAGCAGCCCCCCGGCAGGCGGCCAGCTTGCGCCCGGTTGGGGGCCCGTCTGTCTGAAACAGGGCCATGCAGAATAATGGAGATGCGCGCCGAGCGCCAGTGTTTTGAGGAAAAAGGCTGCCGAAAGCGGGGGTTTTCACGGGTGGGGGCATCAAAGGCCCAGATGGGCCAGGATGCCTTCGGCGGCCTGACGCCCTTCCCACACGGCGGTCACCACCAGGTCCGAGCCCCGCACCATGTCCCCGCCGGCGAACACCCGGGGGTTGGCGGTCTGGTAGGGCAGGGCTCCCTCGATCCCCGCCCGCACCCGTCCGCGCTGATCCACGGTGACGCCGTGGTCGTCGAGCCAGGGCGCCGGGCTGGGCCGGAAGCCGAAGGCGATGATGACCCGGTCGGCGGGCACCAGCTCCTCGGAGTCCGGCACCGGCTCCGGCCGGCGCCGGCCCCGCTCATCGGGGGCACCCAGGCGGGTGGCGACCACTTTCACCCCTTCCACACGGGAAGTGCCGACGATGGCCACAGGCTGGCGGTTCCACAGAAACCGCACTCCCTCCTCCCGGGCGTTGACCACCTCCCGGCGCGAGCCGGGCATGTTCGCCTCGTCCCTGCGATACACGCAGGTGACGCCGGCCGCGCCCTGGCGCAGGGCGGTGCGGTTGCAGTCCATGGCCGTGTCGCCCCCGCCCAGGACCACCACCCGCTGGCCGGCCATGTCGATGAACCCGCCTTCAGCGGCTTCCCAGCCCGTCTGGCGATGCACATTGGCGATGAGGTAAGGCAGGGCCGAGTGCACCTGCGGGTGGTCCTCGCCCGCAAACCCCCCTTTCATGGCGGTGTACGCGCCCATGCCCAGAAAAACGGCATCGAATTCCGCCAGCAGCCGCCCGAAGGACAGCTCCCGGCCCACCTCGGTGCCCAGGATGAACTCCACGCCCATGTCCTCGAGCACCGCCCGTCGCCGCCGGACCACCGTCTTGTCCAGCTTGAAGGGGGGGATGCCGAAGGTGAGCAGGCCGCCGATCTCCCGATGGCGGTCGAAGACCACCGGCCTCACCCCGCCCCGCACCAGTCCGTCGGCGCACCCCAGGCCCGCGGGGCCGGCCCCCACTACCGCCACCCGCCGGCCGGTGTCCCGGACAGCGGAGAGATCGGGGCGCCAGCCCTGGCGGAGCGCCTCGTCGGCAATGTACTTTTCCACCGAGCCGATGGTCACGGCGCCGAAACCGTCGTTGAGGGTGCACGCCCCTTCGCACAGCCGGTCCTGGGGGCATACGCGGCCGCACACCTCCGGCAGGGTGTTGGTGCGGTGGACCAGCTCGGCGGCAGCCGGCAGGTTGCCTTCGGCCACCAGCTTGAGCCAGTTGGGAATGTAGTTGTGCACCGGACACTTCCATTCGCAGTAGGGGTTGCCGCACTGCAGGCACCGGCCCGACTGGGCCGCCGCGGTGGCCGCGTCGAAGGGTCCGTAGATCTCTCCGAAATTGCGCACCCGGACGTCCGCCCCGGTCTTGGGCGGGTCCTCGCGCGGGATGTCCACGAACTGGAATGGATTCGGCATC
>DATFLG010000184.1:0-4536 GCA_035267985.1 Gammaproteobacteria bacterium
GGCCGGTTGATCCCCGCGCCTGCGGGGAACGCCAGATTGTCTGCATCGTGGATAAGACCGGTTCCGGTTGATCCCCGCGCCTGCGGGGAACGCAATCACAGGACCATCCTGCCAAACAGTATCACCGGTTGATCCCCGCGCCTGCGGGGAACGCCTCTGGCGGCTGCTAAGGCCAAGCGCAAGGATCGGTTGATCCCCGCGCCTGCGGGGAACGCCGCTCATGTATTCTCCAAAGCTAGCTGCCACGCGGTTGATCCCCGCGCCTGCGGGGAACGCGATATCCCAGGCGCCTCGGGCGGAACAAGCGGCGGTTGATCCCCGCGCCTGCGGGGAACGCGGCAACCCGCTACGTTGTAGCCCTAGCTATGCCGGTTGATCCCCGCGCCTGCGGGGAACGCACGCCCGGCAAGAACTCGGTTGGCGTGATTGACGGTTGATCCCCGCGCCTGCGGGGAACGCGGCTGACACCACGTTTGCCGATATTGCCGAGTCGGTTGATCCCCGCGCCTGCGGGGAACGCACGGCTCAGGAGGCGGGTGATGGTGAAGTGGTCGGTTGATCCCCGCGCCTGCGGGGAACGCCTCAAGGAGGTCGAGCGGTGGCTGGCGGCCCACGGTTGATCCCCGCGCCTGCGGGGAACGCTCTACCTCTAGTTTTCTGAAATAAAATGAATTTTAACGGGAGCCAGAAACCACCAGCGATATGGCCCGTGTTTGCGCCCTCCGTGTTTTTAAAGATCGCTTCTTAATCAACCGGTTACGATTCTGCTTCCGGTTCGGGTGCGAACCGCACCAGCCGCAGGCCGTCGTAATCCACTGGAATTCTTCGGTTTTCCCCGCAGGTCTGGAATTCGAAACCGGATTCGTGACGGCTCGACCACGCCATCACCGCATTCCCATCCCCGACCAGGGCGGTGGTCTGCTCCCACACCATTTCCCGCACCCGTTTGGTGACGTCTCCGACGTAGACGCCCGCCCGGATCTCCAGCAGCCAGATGGCCAGGCGGCCGCGTAGGCGGGCAGGCACGTTCTCGGTCACGACGACCAGCATGGCCATGCTAATTGCTCCGGTGGCCGGCCTCGCCGATGGATTCGGCTTCGGGAATGGCCGGGGGTTGGGCTTCCGGTGCGGGGGGCGGGGGCTCGATCCCGCCGGCGGAGAGGACGTCCTCGATCAGGGGGATCAGCCTCTGCAGCAGCTTGGTCTCCCGGAAGGCTTCCCGGCAGGCGATCCGCGTCTCCCGGTCCGGATGGGTGGGGCCTTTCGCCGCGACGCGGAAGGCAACGGGGACGACGGTCTCGAATTTGATGATGTCGGCGATGTCGTAGACGAAGCTCTGCGGTTTGCCGGTGTGCAGGAAGCCGATGGCGGGGGCGTAGCCGGCGGCGAGGATGCCGGCCTCGCAGATGCCGTACAGGCAGGAGGTGGCCGAGGAAAGGCACTTGTTCACGGGGTCGGAGCGGTCCCAGTCGTTGGGATCGTACTTCCGTCCCTGCCATTTCACGCCATGCTGCTTGGCCAGCGTCTGGTACATCTTGCGCACGCGGGTGCCCTCGATGCCCCTTAGCTGGTCCACGGAGCGGCGGGACGGAGGCTCCTCCTGGAAGCGCAGGGCGTACATGCGGCGCACGACCTTCAGGCGGAGCTGCTCGTCCAGGGCGAGCTGGGCCTGGTAGAGGAGCTTGTCGGAGCGGGCGCCGCCGGGCTGGCCCGCGGAGTAGAGCCGGACGCCGCCCTCGCCGATCCAGATGAGCAGGGTGCCCACCGTGGCGGCCAGCTTGACGGCCGCGTGGGAGATGCGCGCGCCCGGTTCCAGCAGGAGGCAGACGATCGAACCAACCGGGATGTGCATGCGCTCGCCGTTGACCTCATCCACCACCACAAAGGCACCGTCCCGGACATCCAGCTGGCCCCGGCCCACGAAGACCATGGACATCCGGTCCTTGACTGGGATGGGCTTGAGGGGGACGAACTCCTCGCTCATGACGGCAGCCTCCGCACCAGCCACAGGCCGCAGCCGAAGGCCTTGCTGCGCCCGATGCCCTCGGCGAGGGTGCCCCGGAACCGCTCCGGATCCGTCACCTCCAGGCTGCCCTCGAAGTCCACGCTGCTGAACCGGATCTCCCCGCCCTTGCGACGGTAGGCATGTTGGCGGTACCCGCTGACGAAGGGCTCGGCGAGGAGGCGGTAGCCGTGCTGCTGGGCCCGCTCCGCATCGCCGAGCCATTCGCGCGCGGCGTCGTCCATGCGTGCCTGAATGGCGGCTGGGTCACCTTCCCCGCCGTCCCTGGCGGCCTTCTTGGCGTCCATGAGTACGTCGTGGCGGCGGGAGCGGGCTCGCCCTTCTTCCTTGCGCGCCACCACGGGGTTCGCCCGCAGCTTGAAAGCCAGGTGCTGGCCCGTGTGCAGCTGCGGCGTGAAGGGCTTGCACTGGCAGTCGAGCAGGCCGGGCACCGGATCCGGCTCCACGGTGGCCAGGACGTAGAACAGGGGCAGTCCGCGCGGCTGGCCCTCCACCCGGGATTCACGCTCAAGCTCCTGGCGGAAGAGAAAAGGGCGATCCGATTGGCCGGGGAAGAGCTGCCACAGGAGCTGGTGGTTGCCGTAGGCGTCGCCTTGCATGAGCCGCTGGAGGACCGTGGGATCCAGGCCCTCCGGGGCGACCCGGACTTTGGCCAGATGCATCACGAATCCTCCCGCGTCTGGTGCCAGTGTTCGGGGCGGTTAGTGAACTGCCAACGCCCTCGGTGCAGGGGCTGGTCCTGGGGGTGGCGGGTCTCCTGCGGCTCGATGTCGCCGCCATCGCCTTCCCAGGCATAGGCCACCTCCCTTCCGAGCCCCAGCAGCCGCCCTTCCTGGCCTTCCCCGAGGTCGGTAAGGGCGGGGAAAGGGGTGGCCAGAGCCTCCCGTATTCCTTTCGCATCCACCAGGCGCGGGGCCAGCGGAGCCGCCGGGGGGCAAGCCTTGCGACCGAGGTAGAGGGGAAATCGGGGCCGCTGCAGGGCCTCGGCAAGGGCTTCGAGATCAAAGGGAGCGCCGCCGTTGGCGGAAACGGCCACCTTCCAGTAGCCGTTGCAGCGGTATTCCCGGGTGGACAGGATGGTGTGCAGCCTGTCCTTGGGCACGGCCAGCTCGTCCCGACGGGTCAGCCGCCAGGCCTTGCGGTCCTGACCCGGCACCTGGGCGGTGTGGTAGTCCTGCATCATGACGCCGGGGCTGAGCTGCTTGACGGCGAAGGTCACGCCGTCGCGCAGGGCGGCCAGGTTCTCCTCCTGGTGGCGGCGGATGCCGAGGGCGGCGGCCAGCAGGCCCACCAGCGCCGATCGGGTGGGGTGGCCGGCGCTGCGCCGGCTCTCGCCGGTGGCCGGTACCCCCCAGCTGGCCAGCGGGCCGTAGAGCTGAAATACGAGATACTGCATGGCCGCGCTCCTTCAGTGGGCGGTGACGAAGCGCTTGAGCTCGTCCAGGCTGCCTTTCCCCTTGAGTGCGTCGAGCCGGTAGCGTTCGTCGGCGCAGGCGCCGTAGACCTTCTCGAAGTTGTCCTGCTGCTTTTCCAGGGCCTCGACCGCGGCGTCGCCGTGGTCCTGCGCCTGGACCGGCTTGAGGAAGGCCACGGAAAGGGAGCGCGGCTGCTGGCCGCCCTTCTCGGCCAGAACGTAGGAGGCGTAGGCCCGCGAACCGAAGCTGTTCTGCTTGCCCGCCGGGGAAACCGTCACCGCGGCCTCGGTGAGCGCCTGCAGAGCGCGGTCGGCCAAGGCCTGGTCGCCGTCCAGGTTGTCCACCAGCTGATCGCGGTCGATGCACAGGTAGCTGTAGAACAGGCCGGCGGCAAAGCCGGTCTCGCCGATGTGGCCGGCGCCCAGGTCCTCCTCGCCGGTGTTCAGGTCGTCCACCGCCGAGAAGTAGTCGTCCTCCACCACCACCCGGTGGACGGTGATGGCGTGGGCCACTTGGCAGGCCGCTTCGACATTGTAGGAAGGGCTGTCGGCCAGCATGCGGCCGAACAGGGCGATGTCCGCAGCGGCCGGGGCGTGGCGCAGGAGCTTTAGCTCCTCATCGGTAGGCGCGCGTTGCTCGGCGATCAGGGTTTCGGCGAGCTGGTTCACGGCCTCCCACTCCTCGGGACTGACGTGGGCCAGCTGCTCGATGTGCAGGCCGTCCTTCTGGAGCTTGCCGAACACCCCGGCGATCTTGCCGGCCCATTCCTTGGCGTCCTTGTCCCTGATCCCGCCCTCCACCAGACGGTCGTGGACTTCCTGGCCCAGGCGCTTGGTGCGGGTGCCGACATGGCCCTTCAGGGCCTCTTCGAAGACGTTGGAGGTTCGCCAGTGGCGCTTCAGGCTCTGGGAGGAGACGCGCAGGCGCTCCGCCCCGCCCATGGTAGCGGTCTTGGGGCGGCCGAGATCGTCGCGGTTGAGGTTGGCGGGCGGGTAGGAGGTAAGCATGTGGAGCTGGATGAAGGTGCTCATGGTCGGTCTCCCTGGTCGGATCGGTCAGCCGGCGTCGGCCGCCTTCGGATTGCGTTCGAGTCGGGTG
>DATFLG010000185.1:0-2232 GCA_035267985.1 Gammaproteobacteria bacterium
GCGTAGAATTGCCTGTCCATCCGCCCGGAACGCAGGAGCCCGGGCGTATTGCCCACCACGTCCTCACCGGCGTAGCCGGTGATGGCCTGGAAGGCGGGATTAACGTACTCGATGGTCCCGTGACGATCGGTGATCATCACCGCGTCCGCTGTCTGTTCCACGGCGCCGGAAAGCTTTGCCGTCTGAAGCTCCGCCTCCCGCCGTTCGCGCAGGTCCCGGAAGATGCTCTGCACCACCCGCACGCCGTGGTATTCGATGGTGTTGGCCGCCATTTCCACAGGCACGCAAACGCCGTCCTTGCGCAGCAGCCAGCTTTGGCGCATGGCAGGCCCCGAACTCAGGATCCGGCTGAACATCGACAGCACCTCGCGCAGCTCACCGCCCGGGTAGATATCCGCGGCCGCCAGTCCCTTGAGCTCTTCAGGGGCGTAACCCAGCAGGTCCTGCACGCGGCGGTTGCTGTCCAGCAGGCGCCCCTCCGAGTCGGTGACCAGGATGCCGTCACTGGCACCTTCCATGAGGGCCCGGTACTTGGCTTCCGAGGCCCGCAGGGCCGCCTCCATCTCCTTCTGGGCGGTGATGTCATGCAGGGACACCACGACGGCCGAGGGCTGCGGGTCGCGATCCCGAAGCAGGGGCCGGATGTTGATCGACACCCAGGTCACCCGGCGGCTGGGCCGCTCCAGACGCATCACCACCTCCGAGAAGCGCTGCCCGGTACGCAGGGCCACGGCGATGGGATGGCGGTCCCTGTTCAGGGACGCACCATCTTCACCGCGGCGTCGCCAGTCCACCTGGTACCAGCGACAGCCGATCAACGCTTCCATGGGCACATCCAGGATGCGCGCCACGCTGGGATTGCAGGCGTAGATGAGTTCGTCGGCACCGATCAGAGCCACCCCTTCGGCCAGGGCCTCCACCACCGAGCGATACTTCTCCTCCTCGGCCACCAGGGCGCGCTCCATGCGCTTGCGGTCGGTGATGTCCGTGGCAACGCCCAGGACCGCCCGGGCAGCCTGCCCCGCCACCACATAAGGCATCTTCAGGGTTTCCAGCACCCGCTGATGGCCTGCGACGTCGGTGAAGATTTCCTCAGGAACGAACTTGAGGCGGCCGCTGGCCATGACCTCGCGATCATCGGCCAGCATCTGGCGCAGCTGCACAGGATCGCCGCCCAGCTGCGCCTGGGTCCGGCCCGTGAGGGCCTCCACGGTGGTGCCGAACACCTGCGCCTTGGCTTCGTTGACCAGCAGGAACCGCCCCTCCCAGTCCTTCACGAAGATCATATGGGGAACCAGATCGATGATCTGCCGCAGCTGGGCCTCACTGTCCTTGACGGCGTCCTCGGCCTGGCGCCGGTGGGTGATGTCCTCGGCGATGCCGGCCACGCAGCTCAGTTCGCCCTCCTCGTCGAGCACCGGGAAGGCGCGTGCCCGGATCCAGCGCTGCGCACCGTCGGGCCGCACAATGCGATACTCCTCGTCGAGCAGCCGATCCGGCGTCTGGGTCTGCATGGCGGCTTCCACCCGTCCGCGGTCCTCCGGGTGGACACTGCGCAGAAATTCCTCCGGGTCGTCGTACAGCGCCTGCACCGGCCGCCCCCAGATCTGCTCGTAGGCCGGGCTCACATACAGCTTGCGGTTGTGCCGCACGTCCCGGATGAAGAAGACCTCGCGTATATTCTCCGTGAGCTGGCGAAAGCACGCGTCGCTCTCGCGCAGAGCCTGTTCCGTGGCTCGGGCCTCCGTCACGTCGCTGCCGGTGGCAATCACACAGGGCCGCTCCCCCGGCCCATCGGTCACGGCACAATACGACCAGACCACGGTGCGGCGCTCGGCGCCGGGCAGGCCCCAGCGCATCTCGTGGGAGACCGGCGCGCCCACCGAGCCGGGTGAGGCCAGCATCTGACGCAAGGTTTCGGCCTGCTCGGGGTCGGCAAGGCTCTGCCAGCTGCGCCGCCGGAGCCGGTCAGGTTCACAGGCGCACAGCCGGGCACAGGCCGGATTGACCTGCACAATGGTGCCCTCCGCATCCAGCACCACCACCGGCGCCGCCACGGCGCTGAACGCCGCCGCGGCAAGCCCGGCCGGGATCAGCGCGTCCTCCGCGAGTTCATCCGTCATGGTCCCCCCTTGGAAACATGAACCTACCCGAACCCCTGTCGTCGTGCCAAGGCTGCGCCGTTGGCGGTGCGCCCGGGCGTTTGAGTATAATGACCGATCTTCCGGCTTT
>DATFLG010000186.1:0-3242 GCA_035267985.1 Gammaproteobacteria bacterium
CGAATTCCGGTTCCTGGGCGAAGAGGCGCCCTTCGGCGACAGCACCCGCATCCTGCTGCCCGACGACGTGGAAGACTGAACGCAGAAAAGGGGTCGGTGACCAATGATTCTCATTGGTCACCGACCCCTTTTTGTCACCTGTTTGTCCCGGGGCATCCCCGGAAACGGGATTTCAGGGCCCGGACCCGCCGGCGGTTGACCCCCAGGTCCCAGTGGCCCACCCGGGCCGCCGAGCGCACGTGAATGACCCGGCCCTGCCGGTCCAGCCTCAGCTCCAGGTCGTCCGCGAAGCGCAGCACCGGTGAGGTGAACACCGCCCGCAGGTAATCCCCCTGGTCGGCGACGATGCGCCCGCCCAGGGCAGTGATCGCGGCCCGGGCCCGATCCCAGGCCGCGTCCGCGGGGCCCTGGAAGTCCAGAGGACCCACGGCATCGATCGCCCCGGCCTCACTGGTGACGCAGTTGGGCGTGCCGGGGCAGGGCGTCAGGCGTCCGTCCGTCAGCCCCAGAGCGGGTGGACGGCGCGAGAGCAGCGACAGCACCACCAGCATCACCCCCAGCCCGGCGGCGACACCGCCAACAAGATACAACCCCAGGCTCATTCCCTTCCGCGTTCCGGTCGCGCCAACGCCTGTTCGATGAACGCCTGCCACACCCCCTCCGGCTCCCAGATCCGGGCCACCTCCGCCAGGGCCTCGGTCCGGGACCATCCGAGCTTGCGGATGCGATACAGGGCCATGAACACGGACACGCGTTTGTTGGCCGCACAGTGCACGAACACCCGCTGCCCGGCCAGCGCCTCCATGGTCTCGATGAACCGCGCCAGGTCCGACGGCACCGGGCGCTCCCACAGCACCGGAATATGCCGGTAATCGAGGCCCAGAGCCTGCGCCACCGATCGCTCGTCCGCCAGGGCATAGGGGGCGTCGACAAGACCCAGGTTGATCACCGCCTGGAAACCGGCCGCCGCCACGGCGGCCAGCTCCGCCTCCGAGGGCTGGCCCGCCGTGGCGATGCGGTCCGACAGACGCTGGTAGTTGAAGATGGAACCCAGAGCCGAATCGTTCATGGAGCCAGCCTGCCCCGGAAAAGGGGTCGGTGACAAATGATCCTCATTGGTCACCGACCCCTTTTTTCTTTTTTCGGTTCGCCTCACCAGCGCAGGACCAGAGGCAGGGCCGGGGACGGCCGGCGGCTTTCGCGCTTGACTGCGCCGTCGAACACCAGCTCCATCAGGAACGGGCGGCTGTGGGAAAAGCTCACCAGGCCGCTGGCAACCACCGCCCGGGCCGCTGCGCTCAGGGGCCCGGGACCCGGCAGATGCATGTGCACGTGGGTGATACAGCGCACGCCGAGCCGGTGATCCAGGGGCTCGACGGCCAGCTCGTCCGGGCGGCGTGTCCCCTGGATGAACACCAGCTCCGGCTCCCCCAGGGGCGTGCCCGACGCCACCTGTATTTCCAGGCCCGCCGGCAGGTAATCAGGGGCATATGACCAGGCCTCGAAAGGCGGCTCGCCGGCGCGCTGTCCTTCCCCGCGCACCACCACGCCGAACGGGCACACGGAAGGATCCCGTCGCCCTGCCCAGCGCTCCCAGAGCCGCAGGCGCCGGGCGGGGCCGTTCTGGGCCTCATCGGGGTCCGTGATCCAGAGCAGTTCCAGGAAACCATTGTGGAAGAAGAACCGCCGGTTCGCCGTTCCCTGGCCGGCATGAACGTTGTCCGACCCCTCGGTCAGCCCGAGGCGCGCCAGCGCCGCCGCCTCCGGGGCGCGGGGCTCGCAGCACAGGACCACATGGTCGATGGCGTAGGTCACGGCCGGGGCTTGTGGCGCGGGCGCTCCCGGCTCAGGCACTGTCGTGGACCGTCCGGCTGTCAGCCGGCGCCTGGTCCCGGTCGAAAAGGCCGTAGTCGCGGACCACACCGGCCACCCGCAGACGGTAGTCCCGAAATACGCCGTCACGCCCCCGCGCCTGAGCGGCCCGATGGGATTCCAGCTCCCGCCACTGGCGTATCGCCTGCTCGTCACGCCAGAAGGACAGGGACAGGATCTTGCCCTCCTCGCTCAGGCTCCGGAAGCGCTCGATGGAGATGAATCCGTCCATCCGGGACAACTCCGGGCGCAGTGCGGCTGCCAGCTCCAGATATTCCCCATCCCGTCCCGGTGCCGGGATGACCTCGAAGATAACAGCGATCACGATTCCCTCCCCCGCGCCCCGTCGGGCGCTCAGCGATTCGGCTCGTAGCCCTCGTAGCGGGGCAGATCGTCGCCGACCGTTTCCCAGTTGGCTTTGGATGTAATGAAGATATGCGCACCCGGACGCTCGGCGATGTCCGATTCGACCGTTCCCAGCCGTATGCGCACCTGCCCTGGCGCCGCGTCGTTGCGGCTCATGATGGGCGAGCCGCAGGTGCGGCAGAAATACCGCGTCTTGCCCGGCGTGGCCTCATAGGCGGTGAGATTCTGCTCTCCGGCAGTGATTCTGAACGCGCCTGCATCGACGATGCCGTTGGTGGCAAAAGCGCTGCCCTGGGCCTTGCGGCACTGGGAACAGTGACAGTAGACAATGTTGCGGATGGCTCCGGTAATTTCGAACCGCACCGTCCCACAAAGACAGCCGCCTGTATACATCCCAGTCTCCCAACACGCCGTTTGGCGGCGCCCGTCAAAAGGCGCTTCTGACCACTCCGCCGTCCACCCGCAGGGCCGCACCGGTGGTGGCTGACGCCAGCGGACTCACCACGTAGGCCACCAGGGGCGCCACCTCCTCGGGCGCCGCGAACCGCTGGATCAGCGAGCTCGGGCGCACGGTCCGGAAAAACTCCTTCTCGAACTCCTGGAAGGACTTGCCCTCCCGGTCGGCCAGCTCCTGCACGAAGCCTCCCACGCCCCGGGAGTTGGTGGGCCCCGGCAGTATACTGTTAACGGTGATCCCGGTCCCGGCGACGGATTCGGCAAGCCCCCGGGACACGGCAAGCTGCGCGGTCTTGGTGGTGCCGTAGTGGATCATCTCGGCCGGGATCTGCACGCCGCTTTCGCTGGAGATGAACACGATGCGGCCCCAGTTCCGGGCCTTCATGCCGGGCAGGTACAACCGGCTGAGACGCACGCCGCTGAGCACGTTGACCTCGAAGAACCGCCGCCAGTCCTCGTCGGTGATGTCCTCGAAGGCCTCCGGCTCGAAGATCCCCAGGTTGTTGACCAGTATTTCCACGTCGGGATAAAGCGCCGCCACCTCCTGG
>DATFLG010000187.1:0-2279 GCA_035267985.1 Gammaproteobacteria bacterium
TGCACATCCGGGGCAACCGGGAGCTGCTGGCCCAGGCGGTAAGCAACCTGTTGGACAATGCGATCAAGTACACTCCCCCCGGCGGTACCGTCACCGTCCAGGTGCGCACCGGGGACGACGGCGGCGCGGAGCTCGCGGTCAGCGATACCGGACCGGGCATCCCGCCCGAGGCACGCGAGCAGGTCACCGAACGGTTCGTGCGTCTGGACCCGGCCCGCAGCACCTCCGGCAACGGGCTGGGACTGAGCCTGGTCAAGGCGGTGGCCGGCCTGCACGGAGGCCGGCTGGTTCTGGAGGACAGCGGGCCCGGACTGCGGGCCCGCGTGTGCTTCGGCGGGGCTTGAAAAGGGTCCGGGGAAGCGCTCCACAGGCCCCTGAAGCGGCGCTCAGGGCGTTGCAAAGGCACCCGGAACGCTCATGGACTCTCTGTAAACGGCGCTTCCGTGCTCATCCGGGCGTGGTGATCGTCCGCTGGCTCAACCCGCGCAGGGCTTGTCTACGCCGGACAGGCCGGCCCGGGCGCCCGGCGACGCCGGCGCCAGCCCATCAGGCGGCGCGTCAGGCGCACCAGCGCAGTCGCCCGCGGGCGCGACGGCGGGCGGGGATGGTAGCGTTTGCGGATACGGAAATAGAAACGCCCGTCGGCACGGCGCTCCTCCAGCAGCTCGGCGCCGCTGACCTGGGCCAGCCGGGGGATCTCGAAGGCGCAGCCCCGCTCGGTGCCCACGAAGTGCAGGTCCTCGCCCACTTCCATGTGATGCAGCCGCGCCTTGCACAGCAGCACGTGCCTGGGGCATTCGACCCCGGATGCGTCGAGTCGCGCTTCTCGGTCCATGGCGGTTCCCCGCAGCAAGGCCCGGTCCTGCCGGGCGTGCGCCCCCAGGACCCGGCGTGAATGCCATAACCAGGACGTCCGGTATACGGCCGCCGGCCGCTTCCCGCCCCGCGTGTGAACCGAACCGTGCCCGCGGGATTGCCGGGGAAGGTACTTATGAATCCTGACAAACGGCCGGGGCGTGCGGTTCCCCGCTCAATGCATATGGGAACCGCCGTCCCCGGTGGCCGCCACCAGCTCGGGATCCACCGACGCCGCTTCCGGTCCGGGCGAGGCATGGTGGACCAGCAGCCGCCAGCCCTGGGGCGTCTCAACATAGACGTTGGTGAAATTGTTCACGCCCCGCACCCGCGGATCCCCCAGGCGCACCACATGCTCCTCGCCGCTGCGGATCGCTACCTCGCCCTGCCTGATCTGTTGGACGTTCTTCAGGGCGATGCGGATGTCCAGCTCCCGCGCGAACACGTTCAACCAGCCCTCCAGGACCGCGGCCTGTCCCTGAAGCCGGGTACCGCGCACGGGATGCACGCACACGATATCGTCCCGCTCCAGCCACAGGCTCATCATCAGATCGAGATCGGCTTCCTGGAATGCCCTGTAGTAGGCCGCCTCCGCCTCCTCGGGCGTCTGAAAACGCCGTACGCTCATGGATCCCCCATCCCGGGTCGGGTCTCCCGACCGCCTCTGTATGGCCCAACTATACTTGCTGGGGACTACGCCTGCCAAAGCAAGGAGGGCATCATGCGCACCACATCCATGCTTCCCGATGCTATTTTGCAGGAGCGTCAGGCGATGCTGGGAAAGGCGCTGCAATACCTGCAGGAGCAGGGCTGCGCCGAGCTCAGCGCCCATGACGCGAGCGGGTATCAGGAGCCCCGGGAGCTGCTGATTCCCGTGCTCAACGTTCACGCCCAACCCGACATCATGGGTTGCGCCGGTCAGAACAAGGCCCCCGCCCTGGCGGTGGTGGAAGTCAGCACCGACCTCGGCGAGGAATCCTGCGGCCGGCGCTGGCAGGTCCTGTCCGGCTGGGCCCACGACCACGAGGGAACGTTCACCATCTTCGTCCACCCTGAGGATCGTGACCGCGCCAGCGCCATTGCCCAGCACTGGCATCTGGACGATCAATGCGTGGTACCGCTCAATCGGAACTGAGCCGCCGTCCACTGCCGACCCCGGCACACCGGCGCGTCTGCGGCACAGTCCCGGGGCACATCTAAGCCCCTGTGCAGGTTGACAGGTCTGCGGGCTGGGCTAGCCTCCCGCACACGGGGTTGCCCGGACCGCAGGCGCAGGCGAACCGCGGCGCCGGCACGCGGCGGCCGCCGGATGCACCCCGGGTTTCATGTGGGTTCTCCACAGGCTCCGGGCGAACCTTTGGGTTCGCCACGGGGTCGACTCCGGGTAAGGGATTCGGATCCCGCACACGATGCGAAGTCCAGGC
>DATFLG010000188.1:0-6267 GCA_035267985.1 Gammaproteobacteria bacterium
ACGCCCGCGGCTATCCCCAGGCGCGCATCATCGGCACTGTCCAGCCCCTGGGCGTCGACGCCGAGCCGGTCACCGTCCGTCTGCACGCCCCTCCCGGGCTGTTCCGGGAGCCGGACAAAGACAGCACCAGTGTGGCGATGCGCTGAAACAGCCGCCAGGCGGCTCGCGCAACCGGAAACCTCAGCCGGCCACCTCGGCGACGACACCGAGCACCGCCCCCGCCTCGCGCGCCGGTGTGAACAACGGCGCCTTGTCGGCGCAATGGCGCTTCAGCGCGGCGTAGAACGCGGGTTCGCGCTCGGCCCGCCACAGCTGCCCGGCCAGCTCCCGTTCGTCTTCCACCGCGTAATAGCCCGGGTAATCCTCGCCCAGCAGGCCCACCGAGCCGTCGATGCGCGATGCAATGACGGGCAAGCCGGCCACCACGGCTTCGGACACCACATTGGCGCCGCCCTCCATGCGCGAGGACAGCACCATCGCCCGGCACCGGCCCATGAGCCTGCGCACCTGCCAGTGAGGGAGCTCCCCATACCATTGGTAACGGGGATTGTCCGCCATTTCGGCACGGGCCGCCCGGGCCCAGGTCTCGTCGTGGGCCTTGCCCGCATGGAGGATGCGGATGCGCGAATCTGCATTGAGATGGCGCGCGGCCAGTGCAGCCCGAAACGGATCCTTTTCCTCACGCAGATGCCCGATCACGCAGACAGCAAAGCCCTTGCCCTGCCGGCGGTAACTCGCGGGAAGGGGCAATGCCGACTGGTGCACCACCCGCACCTTGTGCCGGTATTCCATGGGCAGGGCCTCCCGGGCCTTGTCATGGAGCACCATCAGGCGATCGGCCCGTGCGATGGAATCGACGGTGATCTCGGGGTGGCTGTGGATGAAGCGGTAAAGGTCGGTGCCGGTGAGTGCTACAATGACCGGACGACCGGGAAAACGATCCTGGAACTGGCGAATCGCCGTTGCGCTGCGCCAGGCATGCAGTGCAATCATGGCATCGGCGCGGGCGTCGCTGTACTGCGTCGCGATATCGACGCGGTGTCCGCCCTGGCGCAGGAATTTCGCCCAGCGCACTGCGGTCGCCCGGTTGCCGGCGCGGGCGCTGGGACGTGCCGGGGTAATGAGAATGATGCGCATACGCTACAGACTATTCCATGCACATTGATCGCACAGGCCTGCTCCGCCAACTGGATGACGCTCACCAACGGACACTGGAGCTGCTCCAGGGGTTGGAGGGCGAACAGCTCATGGGCCCCATGCTGGCGATCGTGAACCCCCTGTTATGGGAAGTCGGACATGTGGCCTGGTTCCACGAGCGCTGGATCCTTCGCCACCTGGATGGTCACAGCTCGTTTCTGCCCCATGCGGACGAACTGTACGATTCCTCCAATGTGGCCCACGATACCCGGTGGAACCTCCCGCTCCCCTCCCTTGCGGACACCGTTGAATACATGGACAGGGTGCATGGCGCCCTGATCCAGCGCCTCGACCATGAGCCCAGTGAAGCAGAGCGGTATTTTTACCAGCTTACCGTCTTCCATGAAGACATGCACACCGAAGCGCTGGTGTACACGCGTCAGACGCTGGGCTACCCCGCGCCGTGCTTTGCCGGGCAGGCCGGCCCGGCAGAAGCGGGTGGCGCACTGCCCGGCGATGTCACCATCCCGGGGGGCACCTTGTGGCTCGGCGCGAACCCCGACCAGGGCTTTGTGTTCGACAACGAAAAATGGGCCCACCCGGTCCAGATCGCTCCGTTTCGTATGGCTCGGGCGCCGGTCACCAATGCCGAGTACCGGCGGTTCGTCGACGCCGGCGGATATGGCCGGCGCGAGTATTGGAGCGATGAGGGTTGGGCCTGGCGGGAGCACGCCGGGCTGCAGGCTCCGGTCTATTGGCGCCCCGTGGACGGGGACTGGGAGGCGCGCCGGTTCGACCGCTGGGAACCCCTGGCGCCCCACCAGCCGGTCACCCATGTCAGCTGGCATGAGGCCCAGGCCTACTGCCGCTGGGCGCACCGGCGGCTTCCCACCGAGGCCGAGTGGGAAATGGCCGCGGCCACCGAACCGCAAGGGCATGCTGTCAGCGCTGAAAAGCGTCGTTATCCCTGGGGCAGCGCGCCGCCCCGGGCGGGCCGCGCCAATCTCGACGGGGACCATGGGGGTTGCGTGGACGTGGCCGCCAGGCCCGAGGGCGACAGCGCTCACGGATGCCGGCAGCTGTTGGGCAATGTCTGGGAGTGGACGGTCAGCGATTTTCAGCCCTATCCCGGTTTTGCGCCCGACCCCTACGAGGACTATTCCCAGCCCTGGTTCGGCAGCCGCAAGGTTCTGCGAGGCGGTGCGTGGGCCACCCGTTCACGGCTGCTGTGGAATACCTGGCGCAACTTCTTTCCGCCGGACCGCAACGACGTCATCGCCGGCTTCCGCACCTGTGCCCCGGATCGGCCGGTCCGTGAGCGCAAAGGCTGAATGATGATCGACGTGCACGCCGACGTGGTCGGAAGCCTCCTGAGGCCGGAGCGGCTGCAGCGAGCCCGGCAGTCGTTTGAGGCCGGCGGGATCTCCGTCGACCAGATGCGGGAGCAGGAAAATGAGGCCGTCGATCAGGCCATCGCCCTTCAGGAAGGCGCCGGCCTGCCGGTGGTCAACGACGGTGAAATGCGGCGCTTGTCGTTCCAGGATCATTTCGTGCAGGCGGTACAGGGGCTCGATGCCCATGGCATGAATGCGTACCTGTGGGGAGACTGGAAGGGAGACACCGCCGTTGGCGACGTTCGGCGCGAGCGCCCCCCGGATCTCTCGGTACGCCATCGGTTGCAGGTCCGCAGGCAGCCTTTGGTGGAGGAGTTCACGTACCTGCGCGAGCGCACGACCCGGCTGCCAAAGATCACCATGACCGCTCCCAGCCTGTGGGTGAACTTCTACGATCCGCAGCGCTCCGCGCCCTCGTACCCCACACTCGATGCCTTCCTCGCCGATGTGCTGATGATCCTGCGCGACGAAGTGCGGGAGCTGGTGCGACGCGGTGCCCGCTATATCCAGCTCGACGCCCCGCACTATACCGCCTTCCTCGATCCGTCCGCGGCGGCTTTCTACGAAGGCCGTTGGCAACGTAAGAACTGGCTCCATGCCAGCATCGAGCTGGACAACGCCCTCATGCAGGACGTTGGCTCCACCACCTTCGGATTCCATCTTTGCCGTGGCAATCAGGAAAGCCGATGGCTCGTGGAGGGCGGATACGACGCTCTGTCGAAGGAGGTGTTTCCACACCTTGGAGCCCAACGCCTGTTGCTGGAGTATGACGACCGGCGTTCGGGCGGCTTTGCGCCCCTTGCCGACATACCCGACGACAAGATGGTCGTGCTTGGGCTTGTCGGCACCAAGCATTCCCGAACGCCCGATGTCAGTGTTCTGGAACAACGGGTCGCCGAGGCATCCGGGTACATGGACCGCGAACGGCTGGCGCTGAGCACGCAGTGCGGGTTCTCCAGCTCCGTGCTGGGCAACCGGATCTCCCCGGAGGACCAGCGCAACAAGCTGCGCCAGGTTGCCGAGGCCGCCGCCGGCATCTGGGGTCCACCCACGGACCTTTCGTAGACGGCGCCCGTATGGCCGCTGCAGTCGAGCTCGTGCGCCGGGCGCCCGTTGACGCAGGTCCCAGCGAAGCGGCGTGCCAGGCCCTCTCCAACGCCCGCGGATATTCTTTCCTCCGGGCCGAAACAAGATCTCAAACCATCTGCAGGCTGGTTTTACCGCGTCGAAGCCGCAAAGGGTGCCGTCGGGAACGCACCCGAGGCGTGAGCCGCGGCCTGGCTAGCCGCCGCACCTCTTGACCAGTTCCTTCAGCGCGTCCAGAGTGTCGCATCGCTCGAGGTCGGCGGCATCCAGGCAAACAGACAGCGCGCCCTCGTTTACGACGAAAACCGCCGGCAACCGGACGTCGCTCTTCCCGTGGCGTTCGATGAACTCATCGCGGTGAAGAAACTCGCACTCCGTATCCAGGCTCTCGACGAACCGTTTCCACTCCCGGTGCATGGTGAAGTAGCCGTGGGTCAAGGCGCAAAGCTGGCAGGAGTAGGTGGCGGGCGAAGTGATCTTGCGGCCGATATCGGCAATGGTGTTGAAAAGGCCGCTGTCTGCGTTGTACACGAAAATCAGACCCATGGAGTCGACCGCTTCCGTTACGCTTGATCGAGGGGATTTTTCGGCAGGTCCCAGTCTAGCGCGCTCCAGTCCGGCCAGGCCAGGCTGACAAGCTCCGGCGCCGTCATTGATAAGGCATGGATTTGGCGTGAGATATTCTGCGCGCCCGGCTCGTTGGTCCGTTCACGGGCGCATCGGGCTCCGCGCGGCACGGCTATGAAGCGGCTTCCATGGCCGGGCATCCGGCGTTTTCAGGCTCTGGGTAATGGGGGCTCCGCCGGCCGGTCGCGGGCCGGGCCGGCGGGCCCTCACGGTGGAGGCTAATCGTCGCTCACGTTGTAGACCTTGAGGTCCCGGGCAACGCTGATCTTACCCGTATAACCCTGGTCGCGGATTATATGCTGAATGGTGACGATGTTCGGCAGGCTGATCGGCGTCAGATGCGACAGCACCAGTTTCTGCGGGTCCGCCATGGCCGCAACCTGTCCGAGACGCGTCGGGGTGGTGTGGCGCTTGGCGAACGGCGAGAACGGCGGCGGCGCGTTGTCGAGGATCGACGTGTCATAGATCAGCACGTCCGCCCCCTGAGCCAGCTTGACCATGTTGTCGGTCGTGGAATGGGTGTCACCCGAGTACACGATGCTGTGCCCTTTGTACTCGATACGGTAGGCGATGGCCGGGGCCTCGTGATGATCCACGGCGATCTCCTTGATGACGAGACCGTCGTCATCGACGATGGTGTGGATCGTCGCACCCTGGAACACCGGCGACAAGTTGTGAGCCTGATAACCGAAGACTCCCAGGGCCGGTGGACCGCCGGCACCGTCCACGAAGGGCTTGAGATAGCGGAACAGGCCGCTGGGTCCGAACAATCCGTCGGCGAGCTGGGAGGTGGACGGGAACATGGGGGTATCGGTGTCCGGGCCATAGATCTGGATCGGCGCCGTATGAGGCTGACCGTGATGCCGACCGTCGAAATAGATGGCCTTGACAACCCCCGGAAGCTCCGAAGCGTGATCGATGTGCAGATGGCTCAGGAGAATGTAGTTCAGCTTTCCGATAAAGGCGCCGCTCTGGGCGATGCTCTTGAAGGTGCCGCTGCCCAGATCCATGAGCACCCGCGGCTTGCCGTCCGTGAACACCATGTAGCCGGCGCTGGCGCGCCCGCTGGGCTGCACCATGGGTCCGCTGGAACCCAGGACCATGACCGACAGCGGGCCATGTACGCGTTTGACCGCGGGGCCGCCCAGGGCACCGTCCGCGCGGGCGGTGAACCCGGACATGCTCATTGCCAGCCCCGCCAGCAACGCGAGAGCTGTTTGTAGTTGTCTGCACGTCATGACAAGTCTCCTCTGGTGGTATATTTATTGCTGCTGCTCTGCGGTCGCAGTCTCCGGCCCATCGAGCCCTTATCCACTGCGGCACTGCTCCGGGCGGATCTGCCCGAAGCACCCTGCCCCGGTCGTACCCGGCGTCCAGCTCCCGGGCCGGCCCGGATAGCAAGCCAGGAATTCATCCACGGGTATCACCTGGCGTGATACCGCCACAGGCCGTTGAGGTCACCCAGGTTGCCGGCCGAATCCTTCCCATAGCCTCCGAACAGCCAAAGGCTGCCGTTGGCCCGGGCCCACACGCTCGCGGCCTGCCGGGCCCCGGGGAAATTCGCCGCCCCGGGGGTCTGTCGTTTTCCGTAGTGGCCTGACCGGTCCGTCTTGTCCGGACCTGCGACCCAGGTCCAGTCACCGCTGTCGGGACTGTATTTCCACATGTCGCTGAAGCATTTGAACTTGCCTCCCGGACGGGCGCGGGCACCTCCGAACAGCCACAGGTTGCCCGCCTCATCGGTCCAGGCGACCGACAGGTAGCGCGCGCCCGGGACGTTGGTCCCTGCCGCGATGTTCCGGGTGCCATAATGTCCGCGCTGGTTGGCGTGGGCCGAACCGCTCACCCAGACCCACTCGCCTGTCGTCGGGCTGTACTTCCACAGGTCGTTCAAGTTGCCCAGACGGCCGTCCCCGTCATAGCCGATACCCCCGAACAGCCAGAAGTTGTGGGCAGCGTCCGTCCATGCCAGCGGCGCCTGCCGGGCGCCGGGCACGTTCTTCGCGGCAGGCGCATCACGGGT
>DATFLG010000189.1:0-2839 GCA_035267985.1 Gammaproteobacteria bacterium
GGTCTCGCGCGGGGAGAGGTGCTGCACGACGCGCTTGATGGTGCCGTCCTTGCCGGCCGCGTCCCGGCCCTCGAACAGCACCAGTATGCGCTGCCGCTCGTCGATGACGTGGCGCTGGAGCCGTACCAGCTGTATCTGCAACGCATGCAGGGCCTGTTTGTACGCCTTTCTGGAAATTTTCCGTGGCCGTTCGGGTGCGCTCATGCCGGATCTCCGTCACTGCTGCCCGGCTGGTCTGCCGTGCCGGCGTCATCGTCCCGCCCCGCCGGGAAGCGTTTGTAGACCTGCAGCTTCGCCCAGTCCTCCAGGAACATCCAGGCCACTGCGTATACCCAGACCAGCCCGACGTAGACCCAGGGTATGGGGGTGACCATCCAGCCCAGCCCCACGATCATGGCAGCGATGGTCTGGGTGCTGAGAATGGCCAGCAGCAGGATCCAGGATGGGTAGGGTTTGGAAAAGAAGGGCTTGCGCGTGCGGGCCACGAACAGCGTGAGATGCCCTGCCACCGCGAGCTTGAGGAAGATCAGCGACTGGACCTGGGGATTGCTCAAGCCCAGCCAGTGGATGGCGATGGTGAGCAGCAGGAAGGTCTCCACCACGCCCACGATACCGAGCACCGAGGCCACGGTCAGTACCCGTCGCATGTTCCAGCGCGCCGGGTGGGGATCCAGCCACGTGTTGTCGTAGGCGATGGTCATGATGGGCAGGTCGTTCAGCAGCGCCAGCAGGATGATCAGCACCGCGGTAATGGGATAGAAGTTGTAGACCAGCATGGCCAGCACCACGAATATCATGATGCGAATGGTTTCGGTGATCCGGTAGATGGCGTAGGAGTTCATCCGCTCGAAGATGCGCCGGGCCTCCACCACCGCCTTGACGATGACCGACAGCCCGGGCGCGGTGAGCACCAGGGCGGCTGCGCTGCGGGCCGCGTCGGTAGCCCCGGCCACGGCCACGCCGACATCCGCCTGCTTGAGCGCCGGGGCGTCGTTGACGCCGTCTCCGGTCATCCCCACCAGATGGCCCCGCTGCTGAAGGGCTTTGACGATGCCGAACTTGTGCTCTGGAAACACCTGGGCGAAGCCGTCGGCCTGCTCGACTTCCCGGGCGGCGTCCGGACGCAGCTCCTGCTCCCCGCCCTTGCTGACCAGGGCGTCGGCGGAGCGGATCTCAGTGCCCAGTCCCACCTTGCGGGCGATCTCCCGCGCGATGGCCACGTTGTCGCCGGTCACCATCTTGATATCGATTCCGTGGCGCTCGGCCTGGGAGATGGTTTCCGCGGCATCGTCCCGGGGCGGATCGGACAGGGGCAGCAGCCCCAGGAACTGCCAGTTCTCGCCGTCTTCGCTGCGGGCCACGCCCAGGGTCCGGTATCCCCGGGACGCCAGCTCGTTCACCTTGTCCTCGGGGGCCTTGCGGGACTCGCCTTCGACCCCGCACAGGTCCAGGATCACCTGAGGTGCGCCTTTGGCCGCCTGGAAGGACGCGCCCTCGCTTTCGGTGACGGTCGCGCGGGTGCGCTTGCTGACCGGGTCGAAGGGCTGGAAATCCTTCTGGGTGTAGTCGTCCAGCACCGACGGGTCCTCCAGGCCCGCCAGCACCGCCTGGTCGATGGGGTCGTCGCTGTCGCGCTGGGAGGCCAGGGCGCCGGTGAGCACCAATGTGTCCGTATCGCCGTCGCCAAACGCGGCGGGGTCTCCCAGAATGAGCTGGTTCTTGGTCAGGGTGCCGGTCTTGTCTGAGCACAGTACGTCGATGCCGGCCATCTCCTCGACGGAATCGAGCCGGGAGACGATGGCTTTCATGCGGGACAGGCGCAGCGCCCCGACGGCCATGGTGACCGAGAGCACCGCGGGCATGGCGACGGGAATGGCGGCTACCGTGAGGATGAGGGCGAACTGGATCAGCTCGAACATCGGCTCGCCCCGGTACAGTTCCACGCCCACCAGGATCGCCACCAGCACCAGGGTGACGTAGATGAGATACCGGCCGATGGACAGCACGGCCTTCTGGAAATGGGAGACGCTTTCCGCCGACTCGACCAGCTGGGCGGTGCGCCCGAAATAGGTTTTCCCGCCGGTGGCGGTCACCAGCCCCGTCATTTCGCCCTGTTTGACCACCGATCCGGAATAGGCCGCGTCGCCCGTCTCCTTGTTCACCGGCAGGGACTCGCCGGTCAGGGCCGACTGGTCAACGCTGAGATATTCGCCGTCGAAAAGCTTCACATCGGCGGGCACGATGGTGCCGATGCCGATCCGCACCACGTCGCCCGGCACCAGCTCCCGGGCGTCAATCTGGCGCCATTCCCCGTCCCGGCGAACCCGGGCCTTGAGTGCCAGCTTCTTCTTGAGCTGCTCGATGGCGTTGCCGGCCTGGTACTCCTCCCAGAATCCGACGCCGGCGTTGAAGACCAGCAGCACCAGGATGATGCCCAGGTCGGGCCAGTGACCCACGACCGCGGAGAGCACGGCCGCGGCTTCGATCATCCAGGGAATGGGGCCCCAGAAGTAGCCGAGCAACTTGCGCAGCGCGCTGCGCTTCTCCTCGGTCAGGGCGTTGGGTCCGTATTGTTCGAGTCGCCGCTGTCCCTCCTCAGCGGACAGGCCGTCCCGGCTTGCTTCCAGCTCTTCCAGGACCTGGTCCAGGGTGGCGTGTCGCTCTTCGTCGGATTGGGTCTGATTCTCTTCGGCCATGTCCCTGCCTTCCTTGTGATGCCGTCCCGGAGGGCGTTCAGTCGGTGCGTGAGCGCTTGAGGACGTAGACAGCCACCACGATCACGGCCGCCGCAGCCGCGGCGATGACATAAGGTTCGAAGCGGTTCATAAGAGCCAGGACC
>DATFLG010000190.1:0-14472 GCA_035267985.1 Gammaproteobacteria bacterium
CGGATCTGGGCATTGGCGAGGCGAAGCCCTGGGCGGCTGCCCATATCGTCACCTACGCAACCCTGTTCGGCCTCGCCGCCGTACGTTGGAAGATTCCCGTGCCTGAGGCTGCCGCCGGCTATCTCTGGTCCTGGTGCGAGAACCAGGTGGCCGGCGCCATCAAGCTGGTGCCCCTGGGCCAGACCGCCGGGCAGCGCATTCTGGCCCATTGCGCGGTGGCGATCCCCGGAGCGGTCCGGCAGGGGCTGGCCCTGGCGGACGGCGCTGTCGGTGCGGCCGTGCCGGGGTTGGCCATTGCGAGCGCCCGGCATGAAACCCAGTACACGCGTCTGTTCCGTTCATGACCGGCCGGGCAGGCGCCCAGAACAACATGTGAGGTTGACGATGACGATACCAGAGGTGCTTCGTGTGGGTGTCGGGGGGCCCGTGGGATCCGGCAAGACGGCGTTGCTGGAGGCGCTGTGCAAGTCCATGCGGGAGCACTACCAGATCGCTGTGGTGACCAACGACATCTATACCCGGGAGGACGCCGAGTTCCTCACCCGCAGCGCCGCACTGCCGGCCGAACGCATCCTGGGGGTGGAAACCGGCGGTTGTCCCCACACGGCCATCCGGGAGGATGCATCCGCGAACCTCAGCGCCGTGGACGCGCTCTGCAGCCGGTTTCCGGACCTGCAGATGGTGCTGGTGGAAAGCGGCGGCGACAACCTGAGTGCCACCTTCAGCCCGGAGCTGTCCGACCTCACCCTCTATGTGATCGACGTGGCCGCCGGGGACAAGATTCCCCGCAAGGGTGGGCCGGGAATCACCCGTTCGGACCTGCTGATCATCAACAAGATCGACCTGGCACCCCATGTCGGTGCGTCCCTGGAAGTCATGGCCCATGACGCAAGACAAATGCGCGGCGACCGTCCCTTCGTTATGACCAATCTCAAGACGGGCCAGGGCCTGGATGCTGTCCGGGCCTTCATCGTCGAGCAGGGCATGCTCTGATCACCGGGCCGTCCGCGTCCCAGGCCCACGAAGCACCGACGATGCAGCGCCCTGGGCGCCAGGGCGTCCCCCCACTGTGCGCTGTCATGTCCGATCCACCGGCTATCTGCGCCGTCCCGTCCGCCTTCACGGTCTCGCCCAACGTTACCTCTGCGCCCTCGGTGGTCAGCCGCCCAATCCCCGGCGCCACGTCCAACCCGTGTGCAAGAACCGGCGGCGCCCGAATGCTCCAAAACAATGCGCGGCCCTGGAGCGGCCGCACTACGACGATGCGCGGGCTGTCGCATTGCGCCCACATGTCCTTCGCCTGATATTCGCAACCGGCTGTTTTTATTTTTCATTCCCGAAGTGGCACAGCTGTTGCTCTCTCACACACACAGGATACGTCACACCGCGTCCATCCTGTCCCCACCGCCCGACGGTGGTTCACAAACGGTCATCGGTGGTTCGCGCCACTGCCGTCATAACACTGGGAGTGCTTTAGAGATGAGAAAGTCCTACGCCAAGGTTTCCAAGCTGAATGCAGTCGCGCTGGCAGTGGCGCTGGGGTCGTCGGCCGCCGTCGTATCGCCCGCCGCAAACGCCGGAGCGAGCGGCAACATCGGCTTGTGGTCCAAATACGTGCTGCGGGGCATCACCAACAGTCCGGAGAACGACAACGCCGCCGTGCAGGGCGGTTTCGACTGGAGTGGCGACAGCGGCGTGTACCTCGGCTACTGGGGTTCGTCCCTCAGTTACGCCGACGCCGGCAAATCCAACGGTTTCGAAAACGACTTCTACGGTGGCTGGGCCGGCAAGGCCGGTCCACTGGACGTCAGCCTGGGCGCCATTTACTACAAGTACATCAACATCAGCAACGCCGACGGCTTCGAGATCAATCCCACGGTCGGCTACATGGGCGTCACTCTCGGCGCCAAGTATCTGACCAAGGATGTGACCTGGGGCAACAAGGGCGATACCTACTGGACCCTGAGCTACAGTCATGATCTGCCGGCCGGTTTCAGTCTCAGCGGCCTGCTGGGCTATTACACCTACAAGGACAGCGGCAAGTACATCTCCAGCAGCAAGGAGAGCAGCGCGTTCCGGGACCTGGACCTCACGCTATCCCACCCCATCGGCAACTCGGGTGCCGATATGAACGCCACCTACATCGTCGGCGGCAAGGACCGTGACGGCAACAGTCAGGACAACACGGTGGTGTTCAGCCTCACCTACGGTTTCGATATCTGAGGGCGGGCGGTGCGTGGGCTTCGGCCCACGCGCCGGTAGGCGGGATGGCGCCCCGCATCGGGCGTCACCGACACCTTCAAACGCAAAGGGGCAATTTCATGAAACGCTTTTTCAAGCGCGGAACGCTCGCAGGCCTGTTCGCGGGTCTCGCCTTCGGGGCAACGGTCACCACCCAGGCGGCCGACAAGGGCGTCATCAAGGTCGGCATCCTCCACTCCCTGTCGGGAACCATGGCCATCAGCGAAGCCACCCTGAAAGACGAGATGTTGATGTTGATCAAGCAGCAGAACGCCAAGGGAGGACTCCTTGGTAAGAAGATCGTACCGGTGGTCGTGGACCCCGCCTCCAACTGGCCGTTGTTTGCAGAGAAGGCCCGGGAGCTGATCCAGAAGGACCATGTGAAGGCGATCTTCGGCTGCTGGACCTCCGTGTCCCGCAAGTCCGTGCTGCCGGTGGTGGAACAGTACCACGTACCGCTGTTCTACCCGGTCCAGTGGGAGGGCCAGGAGTCGTCGAAATACGTGTTCTATACCGGTGCCGAGCCCAACCAGCAGGCCATTCCTGCAGTCAACTACCTGATGAACCAGCTGCACGTGAAACGCTGGGTCCTGCTGGGAACGGACTACGTCTATCCGCGCACCACCAACAAGATCCTGAAGCACTATCTGAAGTCCAAGGGCGTCAAGTCCGGCGACATCATGGTCAACTACACGCCCTTCGGCTACTCCGACTGGCAGAGCATCGTGTCCAAGGTGAAGAAGTTCGGGTCCGAGGGGAAAAAGACCGCCATCGTGTCCACCATCAATGGTGACGCCAATGTGCCGTTCTACAAGGAGCTGGCCAACCAGGGCCTCACCTCCGACCAGATCCCGGTCGTCGCCTTCTCGGTTGGCGAGCAGGAGCTCTCCGGCATCGACACCAGGCCCCTGGTAGGTGATCTGGCTGCCTGGAACTATTTCGAGAGCGTGGATACTGCGGCGAACGACAAGTTCATCGACGCCTGGCACAAGTACATCGGCGACGACAAACGCGTCACAAACGACCCCATGGAAGCCCACTACATCGGCGACGACAAACGCGTCACAAACGACCCCATGGAAGCCCACTACATCGGCTTCAACATGTGGGTGAAGGCGGTCCAGAAGGCGGGAACGGCCGACCCGGCCAAGGTGGTTCCCGACATGGTCGGAGTCAGCGTGCCGAACCTGAGCGGCGGCTACGCGACGATGATGCCCAACCACGCCATCACCAAGCCGGTGCTCATCGGTGAGATTCAGAGGGACGGGCAGTTCTCTGTCGTGTGGCGCACCTCGGGCGAGGTGCCCGGTGATATGTGGTCGGACTACATTCCCAGCAGCAGGAATCTGATCTCCGACTGGCGGGCGCCCCTGTCCTGCGGCAACTACAACGTCAAGACCGGCAAATGCGCTGGCGAGACGAAATCGAAAGAGTAAAACCCTGACGTGCGGGCGCCCCGGCGCCCGCGCATTCACCATTGCAGGCCGGCGCGGTGTACCCGAGGGCGCTGACAGAGCGGCGCTCCGGTCTGTCAGCGCCCGCCGAGGATCGTGCCCCAACTCTCATGGACTTCAATCCGACTCCGCAGTGCCGCACGCCCAGGGGTTCCTCCACCGGAAGCCGCCTTGCGGTGGCGCTCTTTGCGCTGCTGGCCGTCCTGGGCCCTCTGACACCGGCCCGCGCCGACACCGCCCTCAAGCCTGTGCTCACCAGGCTGGCCCACGCCAGCTTCAATGAGAAGCAGGCGGCCGTCTCCGCCCTGGAGAAGGCCGAAAGCCCGCGCCGGGTGGTTGTCCTGCGGGCTCTCATGAAGGGAGATCTGGCGTACAGAAAGTCGGATCGCCGGGTGGTCATCACCCGGGAGCTCAGCGACGGCTTCCGCCTCATCGCTGCCGACACCGGCAAAGCCCTGGGCAAGGTGGGGATGCGCGACGTGCACCGCATCGCGATCAACAACAGCATTCGGCTTGAGCTGCGCAACACCATCGCCCGTCTCAGTCTGGCCGACCCGGATCCCGACGTGCGCCTGGCGGCCGTGAAGGACATGCTTAACCACATGACCCCGCAGACGGCCAGGGCGCTGCGGGCCCGTCAGTCCAAGGAGACCAACTCTGCGGTCAGCACGGCCATCGCGACGGCCCTCGCCCTGACCGATTCCCACAGCTCCGATGCCTCGGTGCGCCTGCGGGCGGTCAAGACGCTGGCCGGCAGCCTCACCAGCGCCGCCCACAACCGGCTGGCCCAGCTGGTCCAGACCGGGTCCGAAGGCAAGCCCGGGGAACCGGATCCGAAGGTGCGCGCGGCTGCCGCCGCCGCCCTTAAGTCGATCCAGGACAAACGGGACTTCTACTCCCTGCTGCAGACCGGCTTCTTCGGCCTCAGCCTGGGCTCGGTGCTGCTGCTGGCGGGCATCGGTCTGGCCATCACCTTCGGCGTCATGGGGGTGATCAACATGGCCCACGGGGAGATGATGATGCTGGGCGCCTACACCACCTACGTGGTGCAGCTGGCCATGCCCGGGCACATAGGCAGCTCCCTGTTCGTGGCGATACCGGCGGCCTTCCTGGTTTCCGGGGTGGTGGGTATTCTCATCGAACGCACCGTCATCCGCTTTCTCTACGGGCGACCCCTGGAAACCCTGCTCGCCACATTCGGCATCAGCCTGATACTCCAGCAGTCCGTGCGCAGCATTTTCTCGCCCCTGAACCGGACGGTGAAAAGCCCGTCGTGGATGAGCGGTTCCCTGGATATCAACAGCGTCCTGTCCCTGACCTATAACCGACTCTACATTGTCGTGTTCGCCCTGATCGCCTTCGCGGCGTTGCTGCTGGTGCTGAAGAAGACCTCCCTCGGCCTGAAGGTGCGGGCCGTCTCCCAGAACCGCGCCATGGCCAAGGCCATGGGGGTACGCACCGAATGGGTGGATGCCCTGACCTTCGGGCTGGGGTCGGGCGTTGCCGGGATCGCCGGCGTGGCCCTCAGCCAGCTCACCAACGTGGGACCCAACCTGGGCCAGTCCTACATCATCGACTCGTTCATGGTGGTGGTGTTCGGCGGGGTCGGGAACCTGTGGGGAACCCTGGTCAGCGCCCTGACCCTGGGGGTGGCCGACAAGTTCCTCGAGCCCTGGTCGGGTGCGGTGCTGGCCAAAGTCGTGGTGCTGGTGCTGCTGATCCTGTTCATTCAGAAACGGCCGCGGGGTCTGTTCCCCCAGAAAGGCCGGATGGCGGAAGGCTGATTCATGATGCGTGCCCCCATCCTGACGGCCCTGCTGGGCGACCGTGGCGGACAGGTGTTGCTGGCGGCCCTGGCGGTGATTTCGGTAGCCGTCGCCGTGCTCAACCTGGCGGTGCCCGCCGGCTCGGCGCTCCACGTGTCCAGCTACACCGTGACCCTGCTCGGCAAGTACTTCTGCTATGCCCTGCTGGCGGTGGCCCTGGACCTGGTGTGGGGCTATTGCGGAATCCTCAGCCTGGGGCACGCCGCCTTTTTCGCGCTGGGAGGATACGCCATGGGCATGTACCTCATGCGCGCAATCGGTTCCCGGGGTGTGTATGGCAATCCGACGCTGCCCGACTTCATGGTGTTTCTGAACTGGAAGCACCTGCCCTGGTACTGGTACGGCTTCGACCACTTCTGGTTCGCGGCCCTGATGGTCCTGGCGGTGCCGGGCCTGCTGGCCCTGGTCTTCGGCTGGCTGGCGTTCCGCTCCCGGGTCAGCGGCGTCTACCTGTCGATTATCACCCAGGCTCTGACCTACGCCCTGATGCTGGCCTTCTTCCGCAATGAAATGGGATTTGGCGGCAACAACGGACTCACCGACTTCAAGGACATCCTGGGTTTCAGCCTGCAGTCCAACGCCACCCACGTCGGTCTGTTCCTCGCCAGTGCCCTGGCACTCGGCGCAGGCTATGTGCTGTCCAGGTACGTGGTCCGCTCCAAGCTGGGCGCGGTGGTCACCGCCATCCGCGACGAGGAGAGCCGGGCGAGGTTTCTGGGCTACCGGGTGGAGCACTACAAGCTGTGGATCTTTGTGCTCTCGGCGATACTCGCTGGCATCGCCGGAGCCCTTTACGTCCCGCAGGTGGGCATCATCAATCCCAGTGAGTTTGCGCCCCTCAACTCCATCGAGCTGGTGGTCTGGGTCGCTGTGGGCGGGCGCGGGACACTTTACGGCGCGGCCCTGGGCGCCATCCTGGTCAACTACGCCAAAACCTATTTCACTGCGGCCCTGCCCGATGTCTGGCTGTTCGCCCTGGGGGGGTTATTCGTGGTCGTGACCGTGCTTCTGCCCTGGGGCCTCATGGGCCTTGCCCGGCAGCTCGGGCGCCGGCGCCAGTCGTCCGGGACGACCCCTGCCCGCGCCGCCGAGGAGCCGGGCAAATGAGCGGCTTGGACAGGCTTCGCACGGCGGTCGGATTGACCCGACCCACCGGCTACGCGCAAGGCGCGCACACCCTGTCTCCCGAAGCGGTGGACGCCAGCCATGGCACCATCCTCTACGTGGAGAACGTGACCGTGAGCTTTGACGGCTTCAAGGCCCTCGATGACCTCACCCTGTACGTGGACGACGGGG
Organism: Gammaproteobacteria bacterium; assembly: GCA_035267985.1. GTDB lineage: Bacteria > Pseudomonadota > Gammaproteobacteria > DATFLG01 > DATFLG01 > DATFLG01. The sequence continues at coordinate 6,818 of DATFLG010000190.1, forward strand.
AGCTGCGTTGCATCATCGGACCCAACGGCGCCGGAAAGACCACCATGATGGACGTGATCACCGGCAAGACCCGTCCCGACGCGGGTCGGGCGTATTTCGGCCAGACCCTGGACCTGACCCGCATGGCTGAACACGAGATCGCCCGTGCCGGAATCGGACGCAAGTTTCAAAAGCCCACGGTCTTTCCCGAGCACAGCGTATTCCAGAACCTGCGCCTGGCCATGCAGGCCGACAAGCGGGTGTGGCCGACCCTGTTCGCCCGGCTCGGCGGCGAGCAGGCGGACCGCATCGATGAGGTGCTGGCGACCATCGGTCTCGCCGGCGAGCGCGACCAGCGTGCCGGGCTGCTCTCCCACGGACAGACCCAGTGGCTGGAGATCGGCATGCTGCTGGTGCAGAACCCCCGGGTGCTGCTGGTGGACGAGCCCGTGGCCGGCATGACCGGCCAGGAGACCGAGCGTACTGCAGAGCTGCTGACCTCACTGGCCGGAAGGCACTCGGTGGTGGTGGTCGAGCATGACATGGACTTCGTGCGATCCATTGCGCGCAAGGTCACGGTGCTCCACGAGGGGCACGTGCTGGCCGAAGGCAGCATGAGCGACGTCCAGAACGATCCGCATGTGGTGGAAGTCTACCTGGGGGAATGACCATGCTGCGCGTCGAGGGCCTGAACCAGTTCTATCGAGAGAGCCATACCCTGTGGGACATTTGCCTGGACGTGCCGGAAGGTTCGTGCACGTGCCTGATGGGACGCAACGGCGTCGGCAAGACCACGCTGCTCAAGTGCATCATGGGGCTGCTGCCCGTCGCCTCGGGCCGGATACGCTTCCAGGAGGCCCCCGTTCAGGGCCGCCCCGCCGACCTGCGGGCCCGTCTGGGCATCGGCTATGTGCCCCAGGGGCGGGAGATCTTCTCCCAGCTGACGGTTGAGGAGAACCTGCGCATCGGGCTGGGCGCCCGTCGGGACCGGCGGCGGGTCATTCCCGAGCGGGTGTACGAGCTGTTTCCGGTGCTCAGGCAGATGCTGAATCGACGCGGCGGCGACCTGTCCGGCGGTCAGCAGCAGCAGCTCGCCATTGCCAGGGCCCTGTGCCTCGAGCCCCGGCTGCTGATCCTGGACGAGCCCACCGAGGGCATCCAGCCCAACATCGTGCGGGAGATCGGCGATATCATTCTGCGCCTGAACCGGGAGCAGGGGCTCACCGTGCTGCTGGTGGAGCAGAAGCTGCCCTTTGCCCGGCGTATCGCCGATCAGTTCTCTTTGCTGACCAAGGGGCGGGTGGTGGCGGCCGGACCCATGGACGCGCTGGACGACGGGCTCATCCAGACGCACCTTACGGTGTGAGGTGTCCGCGGTGCCCCATTTGTGCTCGCCATGACCCAGGTCCGCCGCCTCCACCCGCTGCTGACGGGAACCCACCGTTACGAGAAAACGCTGTCCACCCGCAACCGCGGGCATGGCGTGATCATCGAAGCGCCCATCCTGGCCTACCTGATCGAGACCCCCAACGGGCGTATTCTTTATGACGTCGGGTGCGACTACGGCAAGATCGCCGACCCGGCGCGCCGCGCCCATTACTACGAGCACGAGGGCTTTCCATTCGGCCCGCCCGAGATGCACGAGAGTCAGCGCCTGCCCAGCCACCTGGCGCGACTGGGCCTGGCCCCGGCGGATGTGGACCTGGTGTTCATCGGCCATCTGCATTTCGACCACGCCGGCGGGCTGCACGAAGTGGCCGGCGCGGAGATACACGTGCAGGCTGCCGAGCTGCGGGCCGCCATCCTCGGTGCCGACGAAGCGTACTTTGCCCATGACTTCACCGGCCCCTACAACTGGCGGGTCATGGAGGGGGAGTACGAGCTCGTGCCCGGCGTCCACGCTGTGACCAGCCCCGGCCATACGGCGGGCCACATGTCCCTGCATATCGAGCGGCCCACGGGGCCGCCCGTGCTGCTGGCAGGAGACGCCGCTGATTTGCAGGAGAACATCACCGACGAGGTGGCGCCGGGCCTGTGCTGGCAAAACCGGGAGGATCTCGCCGTGCAGAGTATCCGCAAGCTCAAGGCGCTGGCCCGCGAAACCGGCGCGGCTGTCTGGCCCAATCACGACATGGCCTTCTGGCGGGCTGTGACCGGTTCCGGCCCCACCACCAAAGCGTAGCCCGGCGATCGGAGCACACCGCCCCCCGTTACCGGGACCGGCGTCCTGTCCGGCTGCACACTCACCCGCGATCAGGCATAGTTGTCCGCCAGGCGCCTCCAAAAGGCGCCGGTGGGCCGTTGGCCAGGTCGTCGGAAACAAAAACAGAGGGAGGACAGGTCATGGGAGACGCGCTGTTTCTCGACCACATGCTGACCCCGAAGATCATCACCGCGGTTTACTGGATTCTGCTGTTGGCGGCGGTGGTCTCGGGCATCGGGCACATGTTCACCGGGTTGGGAGGGTTCACCTTTGGCCGCTTCGTGGCAGGCATCGTCATTGCCATTGGCGGGGGCATCGGTGCCCGGATCTGGTGTGAGCTGCTGATCGTGCTGTTCAAGATGAACGAAGCGCTTCAGGAGATCCGTCAGAAGTAGCCGGGTTCTCCGGGACCCGTGGGACCGGGGCCGCGGGCGGGAACCGCGGCCCTGGAGCACGGAACCGCCAGCCGGCCACGCGTCTTCGATCCGCCACTCCTCAGGGAAGGGGCGGATCCGGCCCGGTCCTTGACGCCCCGTCAACCATCGGGGATGCCCGGCCCCGATTGGACTCCTGGCTTTTTACCCCGCAATGGAGCCGTCCCGTGGCGCCTGTGCGGGATTCCGGGATCGGGTCTATTCTTTATCACAACGGGGGCGCACGACCCCATCCGACGTTTCGGGTGCACCATGCCCACCCTTTGGCAGACGGATTTTGTCCGGCTGGTGGCGGAAACCCGGCCCCACACCCTGTTGGTGATCGGCCCGGATGCCGGGGCCCTGGCGGACCGTGTCCGTGCCCATGTCGGCGATATGGCCACCCTGGACCCCGAAGAGGCCCTGGAGGCATTGAGCGGGTTGGCGCGTTACCGGTTGGTCTGGGTGTACGGCACCCTGGAGCGTCTGGCGAAGGAACGGGCCAACGTACTCATGGGCGGCCTGCGGGACCTGCACGCTCAGCGGCTGTATGTGCTGGTGCCCATCGGCGGCCGACGCGGGGACGAACGCAGTCACTGGCGGGAAACCGATCTGCTCGCCCTGGGGCTGAGCCGCAGCCAGCGCTATTCCCAGGCCGGCCGCAACCTGGACTTGTACGGATTCGACCTGTTCGACTACAAGCAGACCCCGGACTGGTTCAGCGCCCGTCACTGGGCCAACCCGCAGCTGTGGGACCAGTACCGCTGGTAGACGGCTGCCGGGCGGGCACCATGGCAATGGAAAGGGCTGTCAGGAAAGCAGGCTGCGCAGATTCGCCAGATGGGCCTGGCCCCGCTCCTGGCGCTTCTCGGGATCTGCCTGGGCTTTCCCGCCCTCCCAGGTCAGGTCGTCGGTGGACAGCTCCGAGAGAAACCGGCTGGGCTCGCAGCTCTGCCACTCCCCGGCCCGCTTGCGCCGGGCGCAGAAGGTGAACGTCAGGGTCTTCTGGGCCCGGGTGATGCCCACATAGGCAAGGCGCCTTTCCTCCTCCAGATTCTCGTCCTGGATGCTGGTGCGATGGGGGAGAATCTCCTCCTCCACGCCCACCAGGAACACATGGGGGAACTCCAGGCCCTTGGCGCCGTGGAGCGTCATCATCCGCACGGCGTCGTTGTCGGCCTGGTCACGGTTACGGTCGAGGATGCCCATCAGGCTGAGCCGGCCCACCAGATCGGCCAGGCCGGGTTCGCCGGTTTCCTGCTCGGCCATGCGCTGCAGCCAGCTCACCAGGTCCTCCACGTTCTGCAGGCGGCGCTCGGCCTGGCGCGGATCGCTGGCCGTATCCTGGATCCAGGCGGCATAGCCGGTTTCGTCGATCACGGCGCGCACGGCCGACAGGGGATCCCCGCGACGCGCCCGGTCCGCCAGGCCCACCGTCCATTCGGCGAACTCCAGCAGCCGCTTGTGGGGTCGGCTGGCCAGGCGTTGGGCGAGACCCAGCTCGAAGCAGGCGCCGAGCAGGCTGACCCCCCGTTCCTGGGCGTAGGCGCCCAGTTTCTCCAGGGTGTTGGCGCCGATCTCCCGCCTGGGGGTGTTGACGATGCGCAGCAGTGCCCGGTCGTCGTCCTCATTGACCAGCAGCCGCAGGTAGGCGAGCAGGTCCTTGACCTCGGCATGCTCGAAAAAGGACGTCCCGCCGGTGAGCTGGTAGGGAATGCCATGCTCGCGAAGCGCCCGCTCGAAGGGACGGGACTGATGGTTTCCCCGGTACAGGATGGCGAACTCCCGCCAGGGCGTGCCATGGGTGAACCGGCGGTGGAGGATCTCGGAGGCGACCCGTTCGGCTTCGTGGTCCGGGTCCCGGCAGCTCAGCGCCCGCAGGGGATCCCCGTGTCCGAGCTCACTCCACAGGCGCTTTTCGAACACATGGCTGTTGTGGCCGATGAGTTGGTTGGCGGACTTGAGAATGCAGCCCATGGACCGGTAGTTCTGCTCCAGCTTGACCACCTTGAGGGACGGGAAATCCGCCTGCAGGCGGGCCAGGTTCTCCGGGCGGGCGCCGCGCCAGGCATAGATGGACTGATCATCGTCGCCCACGGCGGTGAGCTGGCCTCGCATCTCCACCAGCAGGCGCACGAGCCGGTACTGGGCGCCGTTGGTGTCCTGGTACTCGTCCACCAGCAGGTGGCGGATCCGGTCCCGCCAATGGTCCCGGGCTGGCTCATGGTGGGTGAGCAGCTCCACGGGCTTGAGAATCAGGTCATCGAAGTCGAAGGCGTTGTAGGCCTTCAGGTGGCGCTGATAGGTGGCGTACAGGCGGGCAGCGGCCTGCTCGAAGTCGTCTGCCGCGGTGCTGAGCGCCGCTTCGGGCGCCACCAGATCGTTCTTCCAGGCGGAGATGCGCTGGGCCAGGGCTTTGGGGTCGAAGGCGGTGGGGGTGCCGCGCAGCAGCTCGGCCATGAGCTGGGCGCTGTCCTGGGCGTCGAAGACCGAGAACCCGGCCTTGTAACCCAGATGGCGGTGCTCCCGGCGCAGGATGTTCAGCCCCAGGGTATGGAAAGTGGATACCGTGAGCCCCCGGCCGTCCCTGCCCTGTAGCAGGGCGCCCGCCCGCTCCTTCATCTCCCGGGCGGCCTTGTTGGTGAAGGTGACTGCGGTGATATGGCGGGCGGCGAGGCCGCACTCACGGATCAGATAGGCGATCTTGTGGGTGATGACCCGGGTCTTGCCGCTGCCGGCGCCGGCCAGCACCAGCAGCGGGCCGTCCACATAGCGCACGGCGGCGCGCTGGCGGGGGTTCAATCCGGGCACGGTACTTCCTGGCAGATGGGGGCTGGAAGGGGCACAGGGCGATCATTGTACCGGTGCCCCGGGGGAAGGAGAACTGCCCGGGGCGCCGGAGGCCGGCGCCCCGTCGCAGGGCTACCGGGCCAGCTTGAACCGGGCCACCAGTTCGCTGAGCTCGCCGGCCAGGTTGGCCAGACCGTTGCTGGCGGAGGCCGTCTGCTGGGCGCCGGCGGAAGTCTGCTCGGCGATTTCCTTGATGGTTGCGATGTTGCGGTTGATGTCCTCGGAGACCGCGCTCTGCTCCTCGGCGGCGGTGGCGATCTGGCTGTTCATGTCGTCGATGGTCTTGACGGCGCCGGCGATCTCGCCGAGGGACATGGCGGTCTGCTCCACCTGCTCCTCGCCGGCCTTGACCTCGCTGCTGGCGTCCTCCATGGCGCCGGCGGCGTCGCCCGCCAGGGCCTGGAGCTGACCGATGATGGTCTCGATCTCCTGGGTGGACTGCTGGGTGCGAATGGCCAGGGCGCGGACCTCCTCGGCCACCACCGCAAAGCCCCGCCCCTGCTCGCCGGCCCGGGCGGCCTCGATGGCGGCGTTCAGGGCCAGCAGGTTGGTCTGTTCGGCGATATTGGTGATCACCTCCAGCACCTTGCTGACGTTGTTGCTCTCGCTCTGCAGTGCGGCCATGACTTCGGCGGCCTTGTTGACCTTGCTCAACAGGCTGTCCATGCGGGCGATGGCGTTGGTGGCGATCTGAGCGCCGCTGGTCGCCTCCTTGTCGGCCTGGTGGGCGGCGGTGGCGGCGTCGGCGGCATGCCGGGCCGCCTCCTGGGCGGTGGCCGACATCTCGTTCATGGCGCTGGCCACCTGCTCGGTTTCGGACTGCTGGTTCATCAGGTGGTGATTGGTCTCCTCGGCGACGCCCTGCATGCGGGCCGCCGCCTCGGCGATCTGGTCGGAGGACTCGGCCACCCGGCCGATCACGGCGCCCAGCTCTCCCTGGATGCTATGGATGCTGCGCGCCAGCCGGCCGAATTCGTCCTGACCGAGAGTGGGCACGGCAGTGGAAAAGTCCCCGGCCGCGATCCGGTCGAGACTCGACACCAGCTCGCCTGCCGGGGCGGTCAGGCCACGGGTCACGGCATACAGGAAACCCGCGAAGCCGGCGGCCACCGCCAGGCCCATGAGGCCCAGGCTCACCAGCATCCCGGTGTGGGCACTGCCGACGGCCCGGGCCACCGTGTCCCCCAGTTCCGGGTGGCCGGCCAGGGCGCCCTGGATGGCTGTCAGTCCCTGCCAGGAGTGCCAGAAACCCAGGCTGGCGGCGGCGAGCAGCACCAGGGTGGCGGCGCCGGTGATGACAAGTAGCTTGCTGCGGATGCTGTTGCGTATCCATTTCATTGGTCGGTGGTCCTCGCTGGACTTGCTTTGCATTTCGGCGCCTGGGGCGCATGATGCCGGCGGCGGCCGGCCTTCCGGACGGGCTCAGTCCCCATCGCGATCGAGCCGCCGGTAGCCCACCGCCTCAGCCAGGTGGGCGTCCCGCAATACCTCGCTGTCCTCTAGATCGGCAATGGTGCGGGCCACCTTGAGGATCCGGTGATAGGCCCGGGCGGAGAGCTGGAACCGTTCCAGGATCTGGCGCAGAAAACGGCCCTGGGCGCCGGTGAGCGGGCAGATCCGCCCCACCGCGGCACCGTCCAGCGTCCCGTTGGGCCCGCCGTTTCGGACCTGCTGGCGGTCCCGGGCGGCGACGACCCGGGCGCGGACGGCGGCGCTGGTCTCCCCCGGTGGCCCCTGGAGCTGATCCCAGCCGGGGCGGGGCACTTCCACCTGAAGGTCGATCCGGTCCAGCAGCGGCCCGGAAATGCGGGCCCGGTAGCGGTGTACCTGCTCCCGGGTGCAGCGGCAGCGCCCGCCGGCGTCCCCCAGGTAGCCGCAGGGGCAGGGGTTCATGGCGGCCACCAGCTGGAAGCGGGCCGGGAACTCCGCCTGGCGGGCCGCCCGGGACACGACGATACGGCCGGTCTCCAGGGGTTCGCGCAGCACCTCCAGGACGCGCCGGTCGAACTCCGGCAGCTCGTCCAGGAACAGGACCCCATGATGGGCCAGGGAAATTTCTCCCGGCCGGGGGTGGGACCCGCCGCCCACCAGGGCGACGGCCGAGGCGGTGTGGTGGGGCGCCCGGAACGGGCGGCGGCGCCAGTGGCCCGGGTCGAAGCCCTGGGCGCTCACGGAGGCCACGGCGGCAGCCTCCAGGGCCTGATGGCGGT
>DATFLG010000191.1:0-2498 GCA_035267985.1 Gammaproteobacteria bacterium
TAGGGCGCAATAAGCGCAGCGCATTGCGCCGAAGCAATTGCGGTCTATTCGGTGCAATGCCCTTCGGTTATTGCACCCTACGACGCTTTTGGTTTTGGGTTTTCGGGTCCCGTGTGGCGCACCGAGCATCGCAGCCCGAAGCGGATCAGAGCGCGCCCCCGGTTTGAGCCCGAGATGACCCAAGCCCGACAGGGCGCCGGGGCAGCCGGCGAGTTGGGCGCGCGCCGCTTCGGGCGAGAAGCGCAGGGCACCCGATAGGGTGCGACACCCGGGCGTCCTTTCTTTTTGGGTACTTTTGCTTTGGACGAGCAAAGAAAAAGTACCTCGCCGCGCGGGCGCGAGAGCCCGCATTCAAACAAAAACAAAGACCGACAGGTCTTAACCAACCCAGGGTTGCCGGGTCTGCCAAGGTTGGTGCAATGCGCTGCGCTTATTGCACCCTACGGTAACTGCGGCCTATGAATATTCATCTTCCGTGCTTTCCGTGTTTTCCGTGGCGCTTTTGCCTTTTTCCCGTCCGTGGTTTCCGTGGGTTCCGTGGCTCTTCTGTTTTACTCATTCAGAAGAACGTCCCCTCAAGAGGCGAGGACGCACTGGCGAAACGCTTGCGGGGGATGCGCCCGGCCAGGTAGGCCTCGCGGCCGGCCTCGATGGCCTTTTTCATGGCCGAGGCCATCAGCACCGGATCCCGGGCGCCGGCGATGGCGGTGTTCATCAGCACGCCGTCACAGCCCAGTTCCATGGCCACGGCGGCGTCCGAGGCCGTGCCCACGCCGGCGTCCACCAGGATGGGCACCCGGGCGTTCTCCACGATGGTGCGGATGTTGTAGGGGTTGCGGATGCCCAGGCCCGAGCCGATGGGTGCGGCCAGGGGCATGACCGCCACGCAGCCCATGTCCTCCAGGCGCTTGGCGATGATGGGGTCGTCATTGGTGTAGACCATCACCTTGAAGCCGTCCTTGATCAGCGTCTCGGCCGCTTCCAGGGTCTGGACGATGTCAGGGAACAGGGTCTTCTGGTCCCCCAGCACCTCCAGCTTCACCAGGTCGTGGCCGTCCAGCAGCTCGCGGGCCAGCCGGCAGGTGCGTACCGCATCCTCGGCGCTGTAGCAGCCGGCGGTGTTGGGCAGCAGTGTATAACGGTCCAGGGGCAGAACGTCCAACAGGTTGGGTTCGTCGGGATTCTGTCCGATGTTGGTGCGCCGGATGGCCACCGTGATGATCTGGGCGCCGCTGGCCTCCACCGCCCGGCGCGTTTCGTCCAGGTCCTTGTACTTGCCGGTGCCCACCAGCAACCGGGACCGGTATTCGACCCCCGCCACCACCAAAGGATCGTGATGGGCGGCTGTCTCGGACTGCATTACTGTCGACATGGTTGCCTCGTCTGCGCTGAAAGGAGCCGTCCGTTGCGTGCCTTCAGCCGCCGCCGATGGCGCGAACGATTTCCACCCGGTCACCGGCCCGAAGCCGGTGGGCGGCGTATTCGCCGCGGGGGACGATCTCCTGATTGACCTCCATCGCCAGCCGCTGTCCGGCCAGGCCGAGCTGCTCGACCAGCGCGGCCGCCGTGATGTCGTCCGCCACCTGCCGGGGTTCGCCGTTGATGATGAGCTCCATCGCGGTAGTCCTGCTAACGGCCTGGCGATAAACGATTCATGATACCCCAAAGCTTGCGCCGCTGTGGATTGTCTGTCAAAAATGCCGGTTCATGGGGGAATGGAGCGAAGACATCATCACCGTGGAGGGTGCCGGGACCCTCGACGGGCTGTTCCGGGAGCGGGTGCGGCGCACCCCCGACGCGGTGGCCTACCGCCATTTCGACCGCACCGCCGGGCAATGGCGGGACACCACCTGGCGGGCGCTGGCGGCCCGGGTGGAGCGCTGGCGGGCCGCTCTGGCGGGGGAGGGGCTGCCCGGGGGCGCGCGGGTCGCCGTGTCCCTGCGCAATGGCGTGGACTGGGTCAGCTTCGATCAGGCCGCCCTGGCCGCCGGCCTGGTGGTGGTGCCCCTGTATACGGATGACCGGCCGGACAATGTGGCCTATTGCCTGCGCGATTCCGCCGCCAGTGTGCTGCTGCTCCAGGACGCCGCCCACTGGCGGCGGCTGCGCCCGGCACTGGACGCGCTTGCGGACCTGGGGCGCATTCTGCTGCTGGACGACCGCGGCGACGCGGATGCCGCCCTGGCCGCCGATCCGCGCATCCGGCTGCTGGCCGACTGGCTGGCGGCCGCGCCGGACGCGAAACCCGGCCGTGCTCCCCGGGATCCGGACCAGCTGGCCTCCATTGTCTACACGTCGGGGACGACGGGCCGCCCCAAGGGGGTCATGCTCAGCCACCGCAACATGCTCAGCGTGGCCCACGCCGCCCTGACCCGGGTGGACTGTTACCGCCAGGACCTGTTTCTGTCCTTCCTGCCCCTGTCCCATACCCTGGAGCGCACCTGCGGCTACTACGTGCCCATGATGGCGGGCGCCACCGTCGCCTTCGCGCGCTCCGT
>DATFLG010000192.1:0-16431 GCA_035267985.1 Gammaproteobacteria bacterium
AGCCCACCGGGGCGGTCTACGGCGTGGCCAACATGCTGCGCAAGCTGCTGGCCGACTACGGGTCCGACCATGTGGCGGTGGTGTTCGACGCCCGCGGCAAGACCTTTCGCGACGAGCTGTTCAAGCACTACAAGGCCCATCGCCCGCCCATGCCCGAGGAGCTGGCAAACCAGATCGAGCCCCTGCACGACCTGGTGCGGGCCATGGGGTTCCCCCTGCTGCAGGTGTCAGGGGTGGAGGCGGACGACGTGATCGGGACTCTGGCGCGCCAGGCTGCGGGCCAGGGGATGTCCACGTTGATTTCCACCGGCGACAAGGACATGGCCCAGCTGGTGAACGAGCGGGTGACCCTGGTCAATACCATGACCGGCACGGTGATGGGCACCGAGGGGGTCCGTGCCAAGTTCGGCGTCCCCCCCGAGCGGATCGTCGATTACCTCGCGCTGGTGGGGGATACTTCGGACAATATCCCCGGAGTGCCCAGGGTGGGGCCCAAGACGGCCGCCAGGTGGCTGACCGAGTACGGTTCCCTGGACGCCCTGAAAGACCGCGCCGGGGAGATCAAGGGCAAGGTGGGGGAGAGCCTCAGGGAGCATCTGCAGGATCTGGAGCTGTCCCGGGAGCTGGCCACCATCCGCTGTGACGTGGAACTGGACGTGGACGCGGCCCAGCTGCGCCTGCGGGAACCGGACCCCGGCGCCCTGCGCGAGCTGCTGGCGAATCTGGAGTTCACCAGCTGGCTGTCCCAGCTCGAGGAGAACCCCAGTGCCGAGGCCGGGCCGGCCAATGCGGCGGAGTATGAGCTGATCCTGAGTCGGGAGGCCTTCGAGACCTGGATGGAACGGCTCGAGGGCGCCGAGCTAGTGGCCTTCGACACGGAAACCACCAGCCTGGACTACATGCAGGCCCGGATCGTGGGCGTCTCCTTCGCGGTGGAGCCGGAGCAGGCGGCCTACGTGCCGGTGGCTCATACCTGTCCCGGTGCTCCCGAGCAGCTGGACCGCCAGTGGGTGCTGTCCCGGCTCAGGCCCCTGCTGGAGGATCCGGCCCGCGCCAAGCTCGGGCACAACCTCAAGTACGATATGACCGTGCTGGCCCGTCACGGCATCGCCCTGGCCGGCATCCGCTTTGACACCATGCTGGAATCCTATGTCCTGGACAGCACCGCCAGCCGCCACGACATGGACTCGCTTTCCCTGAAGTACCTGGGCCACAAGACCACCACCTATGAGGAGGTGGCCGGCAAGGGGGCCCGGCAGATCCGCTTCGACGAAGTGGCCCTGGAGCAGGCCGGCCCCTACGCCGCCGAGGACGCCGATATCACCCTGCGCCTGCACCGGCATCTGTGGCCCCGGCTGGCGCCGGAAACCGGTCTGCGCCGGGTGTTCGAGGAGATCGAGATGCCACTGGTGCCGGTGCTCTCGCGCATGGAGCGCATCGGGGTGCGGGTCGATACGGACATGCTGGCCGCCCAGAGCCGGGAGCTCACCGGGCGGCTGGCCGAGATCGAAGCCGAGGCCCACCGGCTGGCGGGCCGTGCGTTCAACCTGGGCTCTCCCAAGCAGATCCAGGCCATTCTCTACGAGGAGCAGAAGCTGCCGGTGACGGTGAAGACGCCCAAGGGCGCGCCGTCCACCGCCGAGGCGGTGCTGGCCGAGCTGGCCCTGGACTACCCCCTGCCCCGGGTGATCCTGGATTACCGGGCCCTGTCCAAGCTCAAATCCACCTACACCGACCGGCTGCCCCAGCAGATCGACCCGGATACCGGGCGGGTGCACACCTCCTACCATCAGGCGGTGGCGGCCACCGGGCGCCTGTCCTCCTCGGACCCCAATCTGCAGAACATCCCCGTGCGAAGCGAGGAGGGTCGGCGCATCCGGCAGGCCTTCGTGGCCGAGCCGGGCTATCGCATCCTGGCGGCGGATTACTCCCAGATCGAGCTGCGCATCATGGCCCATCTGTCCGGGGACGAAGGGCTGCTGCGGGCCTTCGCCTCGGGGGAGGATATCCATCGGGCGACCGCCGCCGAGGTGTTCGGTGTGTCTGCCGAACAGGTGAGCGCCGAGCAGCGCCGCTCGGCCAAGGCCATCAACTTCGGGCTCATCTACGGTATGTCCGCCTTCGGCCTGGGCCGGCAGCTGGGCATCGACCGCACCACCGCCCAGGCCTACGTGGACCGGTACTTCGCCCGCTACCCGGGGGTGCGCCGGTACATGGAGCAGACCCGCGAGCAGGGCCGGGAGTGGGGGTATGTGGAGACCGTGTTCGGGCGGCGCCTGTACCTGCCGGAGATCGACTCACGCAACGGCCAGCGCCGCGCCCAGGCGGAGCGGGCGGCCATCAACGCCCCCATGCAGGGCACCGCGGCGGACATCATCAAGCTGGCCATGATTGCCGTGGACCGGTGGATCGAAACCGGCGACCTGGACGTGCGCATGGTCATGCAGGTTCACGACGAGCTGGTGTTCGAGGTGGCCGAGGGGGCGGTGGAGGCGGTGGGCGCCGGCGTCCGCGGCTGGATGGAGGGGGCTGCCGCCCTTTCCGTGCCCCTGGTGGTGGATATCGGCGTGGGCGCCAACTGGGACGAGGCCCACTGAACGCCGTCCCGGCGGGGGTCTGCGCTGCGCAAAAATTTTTTTCCGGGGCGCGAAACTTTCTTTGCGGGCGCCAGTCACAGTAGGTGCGAGCGTTGCTGCACAGCGCTCTCCCCGCTCTCCCTCCCTGAGCGGGTATTCCTCCTTATCCCGGCGCCCCCAAGCCGGGTGGATTGACCCCGGTACTTCCCCCCCTTGAATACCGGGGTTTTTTTTGTCTTTTTCCCGCCCCTACGACGTCCTCGGGACCTGCGCCTCCAGGCCCAGCCAGCGGTCCAGCACCCGCCGGGCCTCCTCCAGCCCGGTGTGCTTGAGGCTGGAGAAGAGCTGGACGGTGGCGTGGGGGTGCAGCTCCGCCAGTTCCCGGCGCACCCGGTGCAGGGTGGCGCTGGCGGGCCCGCGTTTGAGCTTGTCCGCCTTGGTGAGCAGTACATGGGCCGGCAGCTCGGCGGCCCGACACCAGCCCAGCATGTGCCGGTCGAACTCGGTGAGGGGGTGGCGCACGTCCATCAGCAGGATCACCCCCTGCAGGGACTGGCGGGTCTCCAGGTAACGGGCCAGGCTGTGCTGCCAGCGCGCCTTCACCTGCGCCGGGACCTGGGCGTAGCCGTACCCTGGCAGGTCCACCAGGCGCAGGTCCTCCCCCACCTGGAAGAAGTTCAGCAACTGGGTGCGCCCCGGGGTCTTGCTGGTGCGGGCCAGGGCCCGCTGGCCCGCAATGGCATTGATCGCGCTGGATTTGCCGGCGTTGGAGCGCCCGGCGAAGGCCGCTTCCCGGCCGCTGTCCGGCGGCGCCTGGGCGGGGTCGGGGGCGCTCTTCATGAAACGGGCGCTGTGATAGGCATTTGTCATGGCGGGTATTTTCGCTTTCTTGACGGTCCCTGTCATGGACCGCCGGAGTTGACCCCCGGGGGAGGCGGCTGGTATAAGTTTCAGTCTTTTTGCAGGTGCCTGCCGGAGGCCCGGTCGGCCCGCACCCTGTCGCGGCCTGGGGCCGCGGTGATTCCTGCGACCGTGTGGCGTTGCGCTCTAGGCTAGAGGAGTTGCTCTAAGATGAAGAAGTGGTTTGCTTTTGCAATAGCGGTTTCCGTATTCGGGGTGACCGGCACCGCCCTGGCCAAAGGCGATGCCGCGGCCGGCAAGGCCAAGTCGACGACCTGTGCCGCCTGTCATGGCGCCGATGGCAACTCCGCCAATCCGATGTTCCCCAAGCTGGCCGGCCAGGGCGAGGAGTACATTATCAAGCAGCTCCACGACTTCAAGTCCGGTGCCCGCAAGAACGCCACCATGCAGCCCATGGCCGCGCCCCTGAGCGATCAGGATATCGAGGACCTGGCGGCCTACTTCTCCAGCCAGAAGACCACCATCGGCAAGGCCGACCCCAAGCTGGTGGACGCCGGCCAGGCCCTGTACCGGGGCGGCGACATGAAGACCGGCGTACCGGCCTGCATGGGCTGTCACACCCCCGATGGGGCTGGCAATCCGGCCGCCAAGTTCCCCATGCTGCACGGCCAGCACGCCAAGTACGTCGTGACTCAGCTCAAGGCGTTCCGCGCCGGCGAGCGCCACAACGACGCGGGCAAGATGATGCGCAACATCGCCGAGAAGCTCACCGACCATCAGATCGAGGCGGTGGCTTCCTACATCCAGGGCCTGCACTGAAGCGGGACGGGCCCGGCCCGGCGGGGCGGCTCCGGCCGCTCCGCCAACCCCGCTCTATTCCCACACTGGCGCTCCGAGAAACGGCGCGCGCGGCCTGACAGGTGTAGACTGAACCAGTCGACTCGATGACTGTCCCACAGAAGTCAGGTTACCCGGTAATTCATCCGTTTTGAGCAACGACGCACCCATCGCGCGCAAAGCGCAGACTCCCACGCGGTCGACCATCCTGCTGGAGTTTCTGGGTTCCATGAACCTGGCGATCACGCTGCTGGCGGCCACCGCCATCGCGTCGATCATCGGCACGGTGCTCAAGCAGGACCAGGCGTACCAGAACTACGTCATCCAGTTCGGACCCTTCTGGTTCAACGTCTTCAAGACGATGGGCCTGTACGACGTCTACGCGTCCTGGTGGTTCCTGGCGATCCTGACCTTCCTGGTGGCCTCCACCAGTGTGTGCATCTACCGCAACACGCCCAACATGCTGCGGGACATGCGCAACTTCCGCATGGGCGTGAAGTTCAAGTCCCTGCGTGCCTTCCACTTCAACCGGCAATGGGAGCCCGACACCGATCCCGAGACCGCGGTGGCCATGGTCAGCTCCGCCGCCCGGGCCTACGGCTATCGGACGCGGCAAAAGGACCACGGCGACCACGTGGTGGTCGCCGCCATGAAGGGTTCGCTCAACCGGCTCGGCTATATCTTCACCCATGTCGCCATCGTGGTGATCTGTGTCGGGGCGCTGGTGAACGGCCATATTCCGTTGAAGCTGCGGGCCCTGACCGGCTCCCTGAAGATCGAGACCAAGGACGTCCCCGCCTCCCAGGTGCCCAAGAGCAGCTGGCTGTCGGTGCACAACCCGTCGTTCCGCGGCAGCGTCACCGTCCCCGAGGGCAGCTCGGTCAACCTGTGCTTCCTCCAGCTCAAGGACGGGTTCGTGGTCCAGCCCCTGCCGTTCACCATCGATCTGAAGGACTTCAGGATTCAGCACTACGCCACCGGCCAGCCCAAGTCCTTCGAGAGCGACGTGGTGATCCACGACCCCAAGGCCGATAAGCCCGTGAAGGCCACCATCGCGGTCAACCATCCGCTGACCTACAAGGGCTACACCATCTATCAGGCCAGCTTCAGCGACGGCGGGACCCACGAGGACCTCAAGGCCTGGCCCCTGGACAGCGCGGACCTGACTACCCACGAGGTCAAGAGCGCCGTGTTCGACAAGGTGCCGGTGCAGACTTCCAAGGGTCCCCTGACCCTGGAGTTGACCAATTTCCGGATGTACAACATCAACCGAGTCAAGCGCGACGGCAAGGAGAAGTTCGTCAACTTCGGCCCGAGCTTCACCTTCAAGCTGCGCAACGCCGAGGGCGAGGCCAAGGAATACAACAATTACATGGCGCCGGTGGAGCAGGACGGCCGGCTGTTCTATCTGAGCGGGGTGCGCAGCAGCGAGGCCGAGCCTTACCGCTACCTTCACATTCCGGCCACGCCGGACGGCGGCATCAAGCGCTTCATGCAGTTCAACGCCTGGATCCACGACCCGGCACGGGTGCGCAAGGTAGCCGAGCACACCACCCAGGAGACCTTTTCCCAGGCCAAGTTCAAGAATGAACAGATGGCCAGACAGATTGTCGACACCATGGGACGGCTTGTTTCGGTGTTCGGCCAGGGCGGATTCGCCGCCGTGGCCAAGCTGGTCAACCAGCGGGTGCCCAAGGACCGGCGCCAGAAGGTCATGGACGCATACATGAAGGTGCTGCAGAACGTGCTGGGATCCCTGTACGTGGATCTGCTCAGGCATGACGGGGTGGACGTCTCCAACGGGCTGAGCCAGCAGAATGCCCAGTTCTATGACGACGCCATCAACGCGATCGCGGCCATGGGTCAGTACGGGGCGCCGTTCTTCCTGCAGATGACCAATTTCAAGCAGGTCCAGGCCTCGGGCTTGCAAATCTCGCGGGCGCCCGGCCAGAATGTTGTTTTCGTGGGTTTCGTGCTGCTGATCGTCGGGGTGTTCCTGATGATCTACGTAGCCCACCGCCGGCTGTGGTTCTGGGTGGACAAGAGCGAGGGCCGGACCCGGGTCCTGTTCGCCGGGACAGGCAATCGCAACCAGCGGGACTTCGAGTTGGAGTTCAACAAGTTAAGAGATGCCCTGGACAGCAGGTTCCGGTCGGATTGAGCGTTGACGGGGCGCTGGTCCGGCTGTTTCACTGAACCCTCAGGAGGCGACGGCGATGTCCGTAACTCAGCACGACATGTTGAAGGGGTTTCAACGCCCCTCGTTCTGGAAGACTCTGAGCTGGTTCGACTGGCTGTGGGCCGCCCTGGCAGTGGCGGGGGCGTTCTACGCCTACGGCTATGCCAGCCGGATCGGGATGCCCATGAACCAGTTCCAGACCGGCATCCTGGTGGGTGTCACCCTGGCGCTGGTGGGCCTGGGCTGGAACTGGAAGCCCATCCGCATCCTCTCCCTGGTGGTGGCGGGGACCAGCCTGTTCGCCATCTCCCTGTACGGGACCAACCTGAATGCAGGGAACCAGGAGTTCTTTCTCAAGTACATGCTGTCCGGACAGTCCGCCGTCATGTGGATGAGCGCCCTGTTCGTCGGCGCCACCTTCACCTACTTCGGGGCCCTGTTCTCGGGATCGGAGTTCACCGGCAAGGTGGCCTCGGCCCTGACCTGGTGCGCCGTCGCCATGGGGCTGATCGGCCTGATGGTGCGTTGGCGCGAATCCTACCTGATGGGCGTCGATATCGGACATATCCCGGTGAGCAACCTCTATGAGGTGTTCATCCTGTTCTCCATTGTCACGGCCCTGCTCTATCTGTTCTACGAGGGCCGTTACAGGACCCGTGCCATGGGCGGGTTCGTGCTGCTGGTGATCTCGGCGGCTATCGCCTTCCTGCTGTGGTACTCCTTCGAGCGCCAGGCCTATCAGATCCATCCGCTGGTGCCGGCGCTGAAGAGCTACTGGATGAAGATCCACGTGCCCGCAAACTTCATCGGGTACGGTTCCTTTGCACTGTCCTCCATGGTGGGCGTGGCGTATCTGATCCGGGAACGCGCCCTGCGGGTCAATCCCCAGGGGCTGCTGGCCAGACGGCTGCCTTCCCTGGAGCTGATGGATGACGTGATGTACAAGTCCATCGCCCTGGGCTTTGCCTTCTTCACGCTGGCCACTATCCTGGGGTCGTTGTGGGCCGCCCAGGCCTGGGGCGGGTACTGGTCCTGGGACCCCAAGGAGACCTGGGCGCTGATCGTGTGGTTGAACTACGCGGCCTGGCTGCATATGCGCCTGACCAAGGGCTGGCGCGGCGCGCCCCTGGCCTGGTGGGCCATCGTGGGGCTGGGGGTGACCACCTTTGCATTCCTGGGCGTGAACATGTTCCTGTCGGGGCTGCACTCCTACGGGAAGCTCTGAGGCGCGGCGCGGATTTCGTCCCCGCCCCGATAACGACATAACGCGAGGATGAGCGGATGAAGCGACTGCTGTTCGGTGTGCTGGCGCTGTTGGCGCCGGTGCTGGTGATGGCGGGGACGTCGGCGCAGTCCTTCGACGAGGGCATCGAGTACCAGCGCATCGATCCGCCGGTGCCGACTGACTCGGGCCACAAGGTCGAGGTGGTGGAGTTCTTCTGGTACGGATGCCCCCACTGCTACCACTTCGAACCCGAGCTGGACAAATGGCTGGCCCACAAGCCCAAGGACGTGGAGTTCAAGCGCATCCCAGCCATCCTGGGCTCGCGCTGGGCGCCCCTGGCCCGCGCCTTCTACACCGAGAAGCTGCTGGGGGTGTTCGACAAGACCCATCAGGCACTGTTCGACGCCATCCACAAGGATCGCCGGCTCAAGCTGCTGCGCGACGAGGGGGCCCTCGCCGACTTCTTCGCCCAGCACGGCGTGTCCAAGGACAAGTTCCGCAGCACCTACAACTCGTTCGCCGTGGACATGGACGTGCGCCGGGCCCGGGATCTGACCCAGCGCTACGGCATCGACGGCGTGCCGAGCATGGCGGTGGCGGGCAGGTACCGCACGTCCGGTCAGCTTGCCGGCGACAACCAGCGGATGCTCGACGTGGTGGATTTCCTTGTGCGCAAGGAGCGCTCGGCGTCCAGCGGGGCTGCCTCGGGCGAGTGACCGGCAGGCGCCGGGAGCGCCTGCACGAACCGGAAGGGACTTCACGCCTGGGCCGGGCGATACGGAAGCCGTAGCCATGAAAGCATCCGAACTGTTCGTCAAGTGCCTCGAGAACGAGGGCGTCGAGTACATTTTCGGGGTGCCCGGGGAGGAAAATCTTGACCTGATGGACGCCCTGGTGGGCTCGAACATCCAGTTCATCACCACGCGCCACGAGCAGGGCGCGGCCTTTATGGCGGATCTGTACGGCCGCCTGACCGGGCGGGCGGGGGTGTGCCTGTCCACCCTGGGCCCCGGGGCCACCAACCTGGTGACCGGTGTTGCCGACGCCAACATGGACCATGCCCCCACGGTGGCCATCGCCGGACAGGCGGGCACCAACCGCCTGCACAAGGAGTCCCACCAGGTGCTGGACCTGGAGCAGCTGTTCCACTCCATCACCAAGTACTCCTCGCGCCTGCTCACCCCCAACATCATCCCCGAGGTGGTGCGCAAGGCCTTCAAGCTGGCCCAGACCGAGAAGACGGGCGCCGCCTTCATCGAGTTTCCGGAAAACATCGCCTCCATGGAGATCGAGGCAGACTGCCTGCCGGTGAAGAATCCGGTGTTTCCGGAGCCGGCGCGTGACCGGGTGGAGCGGGCCGCCGAGCTGATTTCAGAAGCGCGCAATCCCATCATCCTGGCCGGCAACGGCGTGGTTCGCGCCCGGGCCTGGAAGCACCTGGCCGAATTCGCCGCCCGGCTCGACATACCGGTGGCCAACACCTTCATGGCCAAGGGGGTGGTCCCCTTCGGGAAAAATCCCCTGGCCCTGGGCAGCGCCGGTCTGCAGGCCAACGACTATGTCAGCTGCGGCTTCTCCCGGGCCGATGTGATTATCTGCATCGGCTACGATCTGGTGGAGTACCACCCTCACCTGTGGCACCCGACCCGGGACCGTAAGATCGTCCACATCGACAGCCTGCCCGCCGAGGTGGACGCGAGCTATTCCATCGAGGTGGGTGTGGTGGGCGACATCAAGCACAGCCTGATGCGTATCCAGGAACTGGCCACGCCCCACCAGGGCCAGCCCATGCGCGCTCTGCGCGAGGCGCTCATCGAGGAGATGAACCAGCTTCGCGACGACCAGGGCTTTCCGGTCAAGCCCCAGAAGATCATCTGGGACCTGCGCACCGCCCTGGACATGGAGGATATTGTCGTCTGCGATGTGGGCGCCCACAAGATGTGGATGGCGCGGATGTTCCGCTGCGAATACCCCAACACCTGCATCATCGCCAACGGCTTCGCCAGCATGGGCATCGCCGTTCCCGGCGCCATTGCCGCCAAGATGATCTATCCCGATCGGGCGGTGGTGGCGGTAACCGGGGACGCCGGCTTCATGATGAACTCCCAGGAGATCGAGACGGCTATCCGCATCGGCGTGCCCATCGTCATCCTGATCTGGAACGACTGCGGCTACGGGCTCATCGAATGGAAGCAGATGAACCATTTTCATCGCTCCAGCAACGTGCGCTTCGGCAATCCCGATTTCGTGAAATACGCCGAATCCTTCGGCGCCAAGGGCTACCGCGTGGAAAGTGCCGCCGAGCTCATGCCCACCCTGAAGAAGGCGCTGGCCGACCGCACCGTCAGCATCATCGACTGCCCGGTGGACTACAGCGAGAACCTCAAGCTCACCGAAAAGCTCGGCAAGCTCGTGTGCCCCATCTGATGAATATCGCCAGCGCGGATCCGCAGCGCCAGGTACCGAAAGAAAGCGTCCCGGAAAAGGAAGGGCGCCACCGACTGCGGCTGCTCAGCTACAACATTCAGACCGGCGTGACCACGCGCCACTACCGCCATTACGTCACCCAGAGCTGGAAGCATGTGCTTCCCCACCCGGAGCGCTTCGACAACCTGAACCGCATCGCCGACCTGATCCACGGCTACGACCTGGTCGGGCTGCAGGAAGTGGACGCCGGCAGCCTGCGGTCGGGGTTCGTGAACCTCACCGAGTATCTGGCCCAGCGGGCCGATTATCCCTACTGGTACGATCAGACCAACCGCCGGGTGGGCGGCATCGCCCGGCACGCCATCGGGATGCTCAGCCGCTACCGGCCCACGGAGATCACCGAGCACAAGCTGCCGGGGCGCATTCCCGGGCGCGGCGCGCTGCTGATCCGCTTCGGCACCCGCGATGACTCCCTCGTGCTGCTCATCCTGCACCTCGCTCTGAGCAAGGGCGCGCGCATGCGCCAGCTGGGCTACGTGGGCGACCTGGTCAACCGCTACCGCAACGTCATACTGATGGGGGATCTCAACTGCCGCTCGGACAGTCCCGAGATGAACTACCTCATCGGCAACACCCTCATGCGCGAGCCGATCCATGGGCTGCACACCTTTCCGAGCTGGCGCCCGGCGCGCAACATCGACCACATCCTGGTCACCCCCACGCTGCAGGTGATGAGCGCCGTGGTGCTCGACTGCACGGTATCCGACCATCTGCCGGTAGCCATGGAGATCGCCGTGCCCGGCAGTGTCCAGCTGGCCCACTGATCCCCAGGCGCCGGGCATGGGACACCTGTCGATCAAAGTGCATCTGTTCCGCGTCCTCGGGCTGCTCGCCCTGAGCCCGCTGCTGGCCGCCCCTGCACCGGCAGCGCCCCACAGCCGGCATTACATCGACCAGCGTACCGGGGTGGACGCCTGGCGCTGGTCCGGGGAAGGCATCTCCCTGCAGCTGATCCAGCGCCTGCCGGACCAGACCCGGGCCTTCTTTCTGGCCCGGGGCTTTCCCCGCCCGGCGGTGGAGCGGCTGGCCTCGCACTGCGTCTTCCAGACCATTTTCCACAACACCGCCGGATCCGGGGGCGGCGTCGTCCACCTCGACCTTGCCAACTGGCGGATCGACCACGGGCAGTCGCTGATCCTCAAGAAGCAGTGGCAGCAGCAGTGGCGCCGGATGGACGTGCCCAGGCCGGCCCGCATCGCCTTCCAGTGGTCCCTGTTTCCCACGGTCCAGCAATTCGCCCCCGGGGACTGGAACATGGGCATGACCACCTATCCCGTCGCTCCCGGCGCGACGGTCGACGTGCACTTTTCCTGGCGCCGTCACGGCAAGCTGCACCACGGCGTGATCCAGGGCGCGCGCTGCGCCCCCGACGTGGACATGGAGGATAAGACTCAATGAGGCGATTGTGGCTCGCGCTGTTGGTGAGCCTGGTGCTGGTGCCGATGGCCGGCTACGGCGCCGGTCAGTCATTGACTGCGATGCATCCCAGGCCCCGGGCCCCCGGGTTTGCCCTGAAGGATATGAACGGCAAGGTCCATCACCTGTCCGACTACCGGGGCCAGGTGGTCCTGGTGAACTTCTGGGCCACCTGGTGCCCGCCCTGCCGCCGGGAGATGCCCTCCATGGAGCGGGCCTGGAAGAAGCTCAAGAAACAGGACGTGACCATCCTGGCGGTGAACGTGGGCGAGGACGTGGATACCATCTTCCCGTTCACCGGCAACTACCCGGTGACCTTCCCCATTCTCCTGGATCAGTCCAGCAAGGTGGTCAAGCGCTGGCCGGTGCTGGGGCTGCCCACCACCTTTGTGGTGGACCCCAGGGGACGCATTGCCTACCGGGCTGTGGGCGGGCGCAAGTGGGACGCCCCGGCCCTGCTCAAGACCATCCGCAGCCTGATTCCGCCGGACAAAAAGCCCGCCGCCCCCACGAGGACCGGCGCTGGCCGCTAGCGCCGCTGGTCAGTTGTCCAGAGTCACGGACTCGGCCAAGCCGTCGTTGCCCTGATCGACGATCTGTACCCGGTCGCCTGTGTGGAGGGCCGGGGCCGACAGCAGATCCGCTGGTGACAGGGTCGTGGTCGCGCTCACCCCATAGCTGACGCCCAGCACCTTCACGCTGGTTGTGGTGAAGCTCTCCACGGGCGCGGTGACCGTCGCTTCCATCGGTGACGGTGCGCTCACCCGCTTGAGGTGGGTGGCTGTCACGCCGCCGGCACCGTCGGACAGCCCTTCGACCCTGAGGAAATCCCCCGCGAACACGTCGTTCAGGGTGAAGGGTGACACGGCGCTGCGCTCGTCCTCCAGCTGGGTACGGCTGGTGACCGATACGGTGATCGGGCTCCCGTCCAGGCTCAGTGCGAGGGTGCCGCCGGCCGGATCGACCGATGCCACGGGCGCGGCGATCTCGATCTCGCCGCTGCGGCCCTCCACCTTGGCGGCCTTGAGCACCCCGGCGCTGATGGGGCCCTCCGCCTCCGCGCGGCTGCCCTGGCGCAGCACCAGTGCGGCCGGCTCCAGGGTGGCCCCCGAGGCGTCCACCTTCTGCCCGGAAATGCTGAACAGGCGCTGGTCGGGGCAGGCAGCGCCGGCGCTGGTGGCCGGGGTGGTGCCGCAGTCCACGATGCCCTCCACGCTGGCGTTGGGCAGATCGGTGCCCAGAGTGGCGGACTCGATCTGGATGGCGTCGGCCGTGACGGCCGTGGCGGAGGGGCTCGCGAGTGTGCCCCGGATTTCCACGTAGTCCCCGTTGGCGAAGCCGCCGGGCACCACCGTGGCCGAGCCGATGGTCACAGAAAGGGTGGCGGTCTTCATGTCCAGGTCGAACGTCCCGCCGGCCGAGCCGGCGTTGTTGTAGTTGGACACCACCCCTTTGGCCTCGAAGCGTTTGTCGGTCTGGAAGCTCCCGGTCTTGTCGATGCGCGTGGCGTGCAATACCCCGGCGGCGTCCTGGAAACCGCTCACCTGGACCACGTCGGCGGGGGCCGCAGCGCTGAGCGTATTGAACGCGGTGCCCCCATAGGTGGTGGTCGTGCTGTCGAAGGCCACGGTCTTGCCCAGCACGGTGAACGTGCCGGTGGTGCTGGTGGTCCGCTGGACGTGGGCCACCGGGCCCTTGAGGTTCGCGTCATAGGTGACCGTGTTGGCGGTGCCCGTCCTGCCGTCGCTGTTCACCGTGCCGCTGACCTTGACCACCATTCCCAGCTTCAGGTCCGAGGGTGTGCCCGGTACGTCGTTGGTCTGCACCGTCGCCGCGCTGATGCCGTACTCGACGCCATTGACGAAAATACTGCCGAAACCCGTGATGGTGCCGTTGGAGGTGACCCCGGTCCCGCCGATCCCGGCGACCACTCCGCCGCCGCCGCCTCCGCAGGACAACAGGCCGGTCACCATCGCCAGCAGAACCAGGATCTTGATGAGAGGGCGGCGTTTCATGACTCATTCTCCTCGGAGTCATCGGACTCGAAGTAGTAGATGCCGAGACTGACATAGCGTCCCGGTGCGGCGTCCGGGTCCCTGGCTTCTTCATGTTCGCCCAGCCAGCGGTCCAGTTCTTCCAGCAGCTGTTGGGCCTTCTCGGCGCTCATGCGCCGGAAGTCGGCCAAGGCCCTGGCGTCGACATGGGCGTTGGAGACCTTGCGCTGGAGCCAGGGCTCGCCGTCGCCGGCGGCGAGATTGTGATCGATGGTGGACACCAGTTCGGCGGTGTCGGTGCCCAGAATGTGGATCTTGTCCACCGGGTCGCCCCCCGGAATGTAGGCGTGGCGGACCAGGCGTACACGGTCGCCCTCCCGGGCCACGCTGCCGGCGGCCGTGAGCGCCTGCAGCATTGCCTGGGTGGGCATGTCCCCGCTGTACCGGCGCACCAGCCTGGCGAAAGTGCCCGGGCCGCCGTCCAACGCCAGTGTCGCGGGGCGTCCGGTAGCGTCGTGGAACCCCGGATCGTTGACCCAGCCGCTGATCACCCGGATGGCCCGGTTATAGCGCTCATCCGCACCCTGGGCGTCGAGCCGATCCAGCTCCAGCAGCCGCTTGGCCTCTTTACGCGTGAGCCCGGTGAGCACCGATACCCGGGAGATGGTCTGCTTGCGTCCGGCGATGGCGAACTCCTCGAAGGCCACATCGGCGTAGGCCTTCTTGGCCAGCTCGGCGAACATCCCGTAAGCCACACCGTTGCGCAACAGGATGCGCACCAGCGGACGCAGCAGTGCCAGGACCGCCGAGGACAGGGCTTGTTTGACCGGCGAAGTCATATTGGGAATATATTCCCATGACTACCCTGTCGACAAGCCAGACTTCCATGAAAATGGGTAGGACAGGATAAATAAAGCATGCAATAATTATTATTTCGCCTCGAAGCGCATCCGTTTTCCTCATTAGATAACAGTTGGATACGGCACTCCCATGTCAGCCAGTCAGAAGATTCCGCTCCGGGAGCGCAAGCATGCGCAGACCCGGCTCAAGCTGAGCCAGGCCATGGTGGCCCAGCTGGAAACCCAGCCCCTGGAGGCCCTCTCGGTCCGGGGCCTGTGTGAGGCCGCCGAAGTCTCCGAGGCCACCTTTTTCAACTATTTTCCCCGCAAGGCCGATCTGGTGGCGTACGTCAGCGCCCTGTGGGCCCTGGAGGTTGCCTGGCAGGTGAGCCACGCCGGGACCCGCGGGCTGGCGGCGGTGGGGGTTGCCTTCGACCACGCGGCCCGCCAGATTCAGCGTCATCCCGGGGTCATGGGGGAGATCATCGCCTATCAGGCGCGACTGCGGGAACGACCCGAGCCCCCCGGGCTCAGCCGCGCGGAGCGTCTGCTGGCCTATCCCGATCTGCCGGGCATCGAGGACATCCCCGCGGGTGGCCTGGAGGGGGTGCTGGCGCCCAACCTCCAGCACGCCATCGACACCGGCGAGCTGCCGTCCAATACCCACCTGCCCACGGTGATGGTGTCCCTGGCGGCTGTCTTCCACGGGGTGCCTCTGGCCCTGGGCCCCGGCGGCGCCCAGGGGGTGGGAAGCCGCTATCGCCAGCAGCTGGCGCTGTTGTGGGCGGGCGTACGGGCGATGGCCGGCCCGTGATCGGCGCGGGCCGCTGCGGCTCTCACCCGCTCTTGCCCCCGGCCGCCTTGGTCAAAGCGCTCTGGATGGCGTTGGGGGCACACATGATGGACATGAAGCTGTGGCTGCCCACCATGCCCAGATCGGGGAAGTCGATGGCGATGCGGAACTTGGGGGCCAGCGTGAAGACCTTGTCGCCGTCCACCAGCATGCCGTAGGGCAGGTGACCGGTGGATTTGGTCTGCTTGAAGTCCACACGGCTCATGATGTATTGATCGCCGCTGCAGCCCTTGGTCATGTGCACCCCGAACAGCGTTTCGTTGCGCTCGGGAATGTTCACCTGGTAGACCTCGGACACCCCGCCCCGTTTCTCGGCCAGGCCTTTCTTCACGGCCTTCAGGGCTGCCTGATGGCTGCCATAGGTGGCCAGGGTATCCATGTCGCCGAAGTAGGGCATGCCGAACATGTAGTGGTAGCCCTTGAGATCCGAAGGACTCAGGCCGTCCTCGCTGCCGTAGGTCCTGCGGTCACCCAGCGCCTGCTTGAGCTTTGCGGCCACGTTCCCGAGGTCGGATTTCATATGATAGGCGTCGGCCATATAGACCGGATTGGTGTAGGCCACCTGGATCCCGTCCTTTGATTTGGTCACGGTGACGCGCTGGACGACGCCGTAGGCGCCGTACTCGGTCTTCGCCGCCGCCTGCTTCAGGTCGGGACTCGTGACCCCGATCACCTCGGCGCCCTTGTAAGGTGAGTAACTGCCGACAACGGTGAAGCCGGCGCCGGTCAGCTTCGATCTGACCTGATCGGTTACCTGGTTGACCGTTCCGTCGGCGGTGTACGCCAGCACGAAAGGTTTGAGTTGCGCTCCATGGGCGGACGCCATGGCGACTGTCAAGGGGATCGCAGCCAGCGTGATGCGGACCGGTGAGCTCTTCATCCTTGTCTCCTCCTCCGTGGTCTGGACCTGGTGTTGTCGGGTGTCCGGGGCAAGGCCCGGCGCACCGTGCGGCGCAGGCCGCAACGGCTTTAGTCTGAGGAGAGGACGGGAAGTTCCGGGCAGCGCGGCCCCTGCATAGGGCGCCGGGCGGGTGCTCGGACAAGGCGCCTCAGGCGAGCCGAAGGACCGCGAACAGTCCCCGGCGCACGGGCCGTACGGCCAGAACCGCCAACAGGACCGCACAGCTCAACGCGACCCAGTCAGGCATCAGCTCGGCTCCGTGA
>DATFLG010000193.1:0-2166 GCA_035267985.1 Gammaproteobacteria bacterium
ACCGCTTATGGCAACCGACGCGGATCCCAGGGTAGGCAACTGGTACCGGCATACGGACAAGGGCCGGAAGTTCGAAGTGGTGGCCCTGGACGAGGACAACAGGGTGGTCGAGATACAGCATTTCGACGGTGACCTGGAGGAAATCGCCCTGGACGACTGGTACGCACTGGATATCGAGCCCATGGAGGCACCTGCGGACTGGACCGGACCGTTGAGCAATGTGGAACGGGACGATCTGGACACCACCGAAACGGGCATGGACGACGATGACTGGGCCAGCGGGACCCGGGAATGGCCCGCCCGGCGGGAGGCTTGGCAACGCAAGGAGCCCGGGGAAGAACGCGACGAGTGGGGTGACGCGGGGCCGCAGGAAGAACCCCTGGAACCCGAGGACTGACCGCTCCCCGCCGGCCCGTAACGGGCCGGAGCCGGTGACCGGCCCGGCTCGAGGGGAACCACCCGTCCCTGGCCGGTCAGGGAGGATCCAATGGCTACGTACGTCATTCTGAGCAAGTTCTCTTCCAGCGCGCTTCGTGAGCCGAAGGATCTCAAGCGCCTGGCACAGACCGTATCCGACACGATCGAGAACGAGTGCCCGGCGGTCACCTGGAAGGACAGTTATGCCACCATGGGGCGCTTCGACGTGGTGGACGTGGTGGACTCCGGGGACCCCCAGCAGGTGGGAAAGGCCGCCATGATCATCCGGTCCTACGGCCACGCCACCACGGAAACCCTGCCGGCCACCCCGTGGCAGCAGTTTCTGTCCTCGCTGTGAGCTGTCCGCGCCCGGGCCCACGGCCCCAGGGAGGCCGGATGTGATCCTGCGCAGACTTTCGGCGGCTGTGCTGATCCTGCTGGGCGCGCTGCTGCTATGGCTGGCGCCCGAAACCATCAGCGGCATTGTCCTGATCGTCGCAGGCGTGGCCATCGAGCTGGCGGGAATCGCCATCGAACGCCGCCGGTGAGTGGCCCGACCGGCCGGTGGTCGGTCAATCCAGCTTCAGGAAGCCATAGCGTTCACGCTGCGCCCGGTCCCAGCAGGACATGCCACCTCGCTGTCCCACCGTCTCCAGAGCGATGATCAGGTCGGGATCCTCGAAATCGATCACGGACCCGTCGCCCGCCAGTGCAGCCATGAGGAAATGGTCGAGAAACAGCTCTTCGTGCTGGCTCGACAGGCGGCCCCGGAACCCGCGACGATGTATGCGTACGTGGAAACGCCTGGCGCGGAGCCGGTCCACCCAGGGCTGGATCGACCGGCAGGCTTCGCGCTCGAATTCCTCCACACGCTGGAACCGAAAGGTCACGGACAAGGGCATGACGCGTCCCAGACCCTGGACCTTGTCGGGATCGGCCACCAGCTCCCGACGCAGCGCCTCGCAAAACCCCTGCACGTCCGCCACCCGCATGACCAGCACGTTGTAATAATCGGTCGCACCCACCGCTCCGAAGCGAGCCAGCCACCGTCTGGCCGACCGGTAGCCCCGCGCCTCGGCCGTCACCACCACGTTCCAGTCGGCGACCCGTTCCATCGGCTGCCTACCCCTGCCGGGCCGGAGCGCCCGGCGGCCACGGCCCACGGGTTCCACGGCCGATCAGGACCGGCCGCCCCCCCGGGAGCCGGGGCAGCGATGCGCCGCGCCGAACCCGGTCGAGCCGTCCGCGGGCCGAATCCGCGGCCCGGCCGGGCACATATGGCATTGCCTGGATGGGCTGCATGATCCCCTGCCCCCGCCGGACAGCCGGACCCCCGCGCTGAGTGAAGTGCGTGTAGACAAGGGTAGTCCAGTGCGGGCCGCTTCAGCGCTGCAGGGGTCCCGACGGCCGGGGGGCGCCCCGGCCCTGATCGAGACAAAGACACGGCGGGCCCCTGGATTCCCTCAACCCGGCGTGGAGGCCCGCCGTGCAAAACCTGTCTGTGTCCCGCGCCCCTGCAAGCGGCTTGCGCGGCGTGGGGGTTCAGAAACGGATATGGGTGGAGGCGTTCAGGCTGGCCCGGCTGCCCCTCCAGTTGTCCACGTGGAAGCGCGTGAAAGGCAGGTCCGTCAGCTCGAAGAAGCGCGTCCAGCCGATACGCTCGATCCATTCCCCCATGCGCTCATAGTCACGCGCATGAACCTTGTAGGTGTCCAGGATCCTTCTGACCACCGAGGCCACCTCGGGCCA
>DATFLG010000194.1:0-6793 GCA_035267985.1 Gammaproteobacteria bacterium
TCTGGGCCGGGACGGGCGCTGCCGGATCTATCCGGTACGGCCGGTGCAATGCCGCACCTATCCCTTCTGGCCGGAGGTGGTGGCCACCCGCACTGCCTGGGAGCGCGAGGCCGGGCGCTGCGAGGGCATCGGCCGGGGCGCCGCGGTCCCCCTGGAACGGATACGGGCCCAGCTGCGCCGCCAACGGGCCTCGGAGGCGGGCCTGGACTGACGCACTGCGTCAACGCCGCTGCTAGCCTGAACTATTCATGAACGACCTACTGCGGACGCCGATATGCTTGATAAAGACAGCGCGTGCTCCCTCCAGGTGCTCGACATACTGTCAAGTATGCCTGTGCGCCTTCCGGTCCGCGCCACGCTGTCTTTATCAAGCATATCGACGCCCTCGCTCCGGCAGTTCATGAATAGTTCAGGCTAGGCTTGGAAAAGTGTGAGACGGGCCACGGTGTGCCTGTTCGCCGACCGGTTAAATGCGGCTACGTCCCGCGAGGCGGACAACAGGAGGCAGTGCATGAAAAGCGGATTCGGATTGCGGATGGTGGGGGCCTCGGCCCTTGCCGCCACGGTGCTGGGTGTCGCCGGCTGCGGCGGCGGGTCCTCCGGCGGGGCCACCGGCTCGTTGACCCTGGGGGTGGCCGACGGGCCCGTGGACGGCGCCAGCCACGTGGTGGTGGAATTCACCGGCGTGGAGGTGCACGGGGCAGACGGCACCGTCAAGCAGATCGATTACGCCCAGCCCAGGCAGATTGACCTGCTGCAGCTCACCGGCGGGGTCACCGAGAAGCTGCTGGACAGCGAGAGTCTCCCGGCCGGGAGCTACAACTGGATCCGGCTGAAGGTGAATGACACCGGGTCCTACATCGTGCCCGCCGCCGGCGGCCAGTATCCGCTCACCATCCCCAGCGGCGCCCAGTCGGGCCTGAAGCTCAACCGGGGCTTCGCGGTGCCCGACGGCGGCCACGCCGCCTTCACTGTGGACTTCGATCTGCGCAAATCCGTGACGCAGGCCAACGGCAGCTACAAGCTGCGCCCCACCCTGCGCCTGGTGGATGACAGCACCGTCGGTGCCCTCCGGGGCAGCGTCAGCTCCACCCTGCTGGGCCAGTGCGCCAGCGCCCATCCCAGCGGCTATACGGCGGCGGTGTACGTATTTGCCGACGGCACCACGCCCGCCGACGTGGACACCTCCGACCCGTCCCACAACAATCCCGTGGCCACCGCCGACGTGGATGCCGCCACCCAGACCTATACGGTGCCTTTCCTGGAACAGGACAGCTATACCGCCGCCTTCACCTGCGATGCGGCCCAGGATACGGCGAACCAGACCGATCCGGGGGTGAGCTTCAGCGGGAGCCGTACGGTGACCATCACTGCCGGCAAGACCACCACGGCCGATTTCCCGTAGTCGCCGCCCTCAGCGGGCCGAGTGGGGGTCGGGCGGGGGCATGAGGGGCTCCTCCCGGGGCCGGCAGTCGTAGACCGCCATGAGCTGGCCCGCCCCGGCGGGGGCGGCGGCGTCGTAGTACAACTCCGACAGCTGCAGGGTCAGGGGCGGGCTCAACTCCGGGCCCCAGGCGAAGGTATCGAAGCCCTCGCCGGCCAGTACCACATGGGCCAGGGTGAGATAGAGCCGGTGGAGGGCGCCGGCCATGGCCAGGGTGTGGATCACCGACGGCCCGGCCACCACGTAGATGCTGCGATAGCCTTCGGCTGCAAGAGCGTCCATGAGATGGCCGCCCTCCACCGACCGGCCTTCGCCGGCGAAAGCGATGTCCACGCCCGCGTCGGTCAGGTCCCGCACCCGCCCGGGGTCCGCCGCTTCACCGGTGTACAGGCGGACTCTGCGCCCGCCCTGATCCAGCAGGGGCGCCACGGGCAGATCCAGGCTGGCGCTGAGCACCGCCAGGTCCGGCTGGGGCTTGAGCCCCTGCTCCACCCGCCAGCGGCGCAGGTCGGCGAAATCCTCGGAGCTGCCCACCGGCAGCTGGTCCTGGGCCTCCCCCAACGCCAGTTGGCGGAAATAGCGGGCGCTGGTCACCAGCAGGTCCGCCTGGGCGCCCAGCTCCTGGAACAGCCGCCAGTCCCGGGGATTGGCCGTGGCGGGGGGAACCCGATTGGTCTGGCGGCCGGAGGCCGCCAGGGCGATGCGACCGTCCAGGCTGGAGATGAAGTTGGTGTAGACGAACGGTGCGCCGGGCGCGCCCCGCTCATGCAGGGCGTGGGTCAGGTACTGACCCTGCAGCGCCAGTGTCGCCTGGGGCGCGGGATACAGGCGCAGAATCGGTTCGCTCACGGCCACAGCATCCGGCGCAGCAGACTGGTGTTGTGGCGGCGAAGGCTGCGCAGCAGCCCGGGGAAGTTCATGTCGTAACGCGCCTGCAGTTCCGCCGCCCGGCTGCGCAGGCCCTTGAGCCCGGCGTCCCAGGGCCGGTGCCGGGCCAGGGCGATGACGTTGCCCCGGCGCTCCACGGGCAGGCGCAGCACCTGGTTGTCGAAACGGTCCGCCAGCAGCCGGAACTGGTCGCGACACAGTTCCCGGCGGCTGGCCCACAGATTGACCGACAGCACGCCGTCGGCCGTCAGCACACTGTGACAGGCCTGCATGAAGCTGTCGGTGGTGACCTCGGCGGCCAACCCGCTGGCGTCGAAAGCGTCCACCAGGATCAGATCGTAGGTATCGGGGGGCTGGCCCGCCAGGAACTCGGCGCCACCCACGGGAAAGATCCGCAATCGCGGGTGCTCGGCCAGCGCGAAGTGCTCCCGGGCGATGTCGATGACGGCGCTGCGCGGCTCGGCGGCGTCCACCCGGCAATCGGGCAGGTGATGGAGCAGAAACCGGGCCAGGGAACCGCCCCCCAGTCCGATGAGCAAGGCCGACCGCGGCCGGGGATTGAACAGCAGCGCGGCGGCCATGGCCCGGGTATAGGAGAGCGCCAGGCGGTGGGGTGCCTCCAGCGCCATGCTGCTCTGCTTGGCCGGGGTGCCGAAATACAGGGTGCGGGTGGTGTCGGTTTCCACCACCTCGAGCAATCCGTGCTCGTCCCGGCGCCGACAGACCGTATGCCCCGCGAATGCTTCCATGGGGCGGATTTTACCCCGCCCCGCCGCCGCCGTGGAGGCCGGGCCCGTGGCACGGGCCGGTCCATCGGGGCATGGGGGGTGTCAGGGAACGGCCGGACGGATGTGCGGCGCTTGCCCGGGGACTGCTCAGGCGGCGGAGCGCTGGCCTGCCGAGTCGAGGCGCAGCTTGCGTTCCTGCTCTGCTTCCCAGGCGCGATCGACGACGGCGTCGGCCAGGGTGATGCTGTCCAGATAGCCGTAGATACGGTTGCTCAGCTGGCGCCACAGGGACACGCTTTCGGGAATCTCGCCGGTGACCTGGCTGGGATCCGTGGCGGCACCGGGGGACTGCACGGCGTCGTCCACGGCCGCGAGGATTTCGGCGATGCTGATGTCCTTGGCCGGCCGGCGCAGGCAGTAGCCGCCGCCGGGGCCGCGCAGTCCGGTCACCAGGCCGCTCTTGCGCAGGCGGGCAAACAGCTGCTCCAGGTAGGACACGGAGATCGCCTGTTCCACCGAAATGTCCGCGAGCGTGACGGGCCCACGATGCTGGCGCAAGGCCAACTCCATCATGGCAGTGATGGCGTGACGTCCTTTGGTCGAGAGTTTCATCATTAAAGCCCCTTTGTGCTGTGCCTTCGTTAGCACTGTTTACGGACAAAACCTGACTGCGTTACTCGGAAATTATAAATAGTTGACCAATACAGTCAAGATTCGTTCCGCGGCTCCCCGGCGGCGGATGCCCCCCGAAGAGCCTTTCCCTGGGATTGGCTCACTGCTTTCAGTATTTTAGACGGTCGCCGGCGGGCACTGTTCCCGGTGTCGTACCGGATCGCCAAAAGCCATGTAAATCAGCGAGGTCCGGCCGGCTCGCCGCGGTTGTCCCAGAGCGCCGGGAATCTGATACCATCGGTGACCACATCCAGAAACCGCGCCCTGGAGGGGGGATTGGGTATGGCAGCGAGACTCGAGGCCGGAAACGACAGGCGCTTGCGCTCGCGCAACCGCCTGGCCACGCTGGTGGCCGCCCGTAACGAAACCCTGTCGTTGTACAGCGACCTGGCGCGGCAGCGCCCCTTCACCACCGACCCGGCCACCGAACATGCCCTGCGTCACTTCTGCGAGGCGCTGATCGACTATACGGCCGGCGCCCATTTCCAGCTCTACCGTTTCGTGGCCGAAGGTCGGGAGCGGCGCCAGTCGGTGCAGGGCGTGGCCGACCGGGTCTATCCACGGATCGCCGAGATCACCGACCGGATCCTGGAGTTCAATGACCGTTACGATACCGCGCCCCTTGAGGCGTGCCTGCCGACACTGGCCGACGATCTTTCCCGTCTGGGGGAGGATCTGGCCGACCGCATCCAGCTCGAAGATCAACTGATCGACGCCATGACCCGCTGAGACGGGCATCCCGCCTAGCGCTGCGTCCCGGCGCCTTTGCGCGCCTGGCGTTCCAGCGCCCGGGCCTGTTCCGGGCGCAGGCGGCGCCAGGGTCGTGGCACCAGGGCGGGCACCTGGGCCCGGTAGCGGCGATACACCTCCCCGTAATCCGCCACCAGCTTGCGTTCCTCCAGTCGCGAGCCCACCACCACATAGCCGGTCAGACACACCGCCGTCACCAGCAGCGCCGGATCCATGCTGCGGGTCCAGAGAATGACCAGTCCCAGGGTGTACCAGGGGTGGCGCACGAAGCGATGGAAGGGCGAGAGGGTCAGCGCCGCGGCGTCTCCGGTGGCGGTGCGGGGGGCTGCCCGGCGCAGCCCCAGAAAGGCCTGCATGTCGTAGTAGCGCAGGGTGGCGGCAAAACCCACCAGGGCCAGCAGCGCCAGGGCGTTGGTGACCCACCAGGCGGCTCCCCGCCACTGCCAGAGGGGCTCGCCCCGCAACATGAAAAGCAGCGCCAGGGGCGGCACTGCCAGCACCGTGGCCAGCACCGTGTACCACAGCCGGTAGCGTCCGCCCCGGCCCAGGAAAGTGCGGGCAGCGCGGTGCTTGACCGCCGGCGACGCCAGCACCGAATGCAGCACGAAGTACGCCAGCCAGGACAGGGCCAGCGCGGTCAAACCAAAGGCCTGGGGACTCATGGGCCCATTGTAGGCGTCTGCCGGCATCAGGGGTGGTTTCAAGAATAAGAATATTCGGATATTATAATAAGTCATTGAATTTCAGGCAGCGCCGCCGCCGAGCGGACGGCGGATTCACAGTTCATTGACCTTCAGGACGGCAACCTAATGGAACATCGCAAGACACTCGGCCAGTTCATCCTCGAAGAGCAGCGACGGGTCCCGGACGCCACCGGCGATTTCAGCTCCCTGCTGGGGGACCTGCTCACCGCCTGCAAGAAGATCGCCTGTGCCGTGAACAAGGGCGGGCTGATCGGTGTGCTGGGGTCGGCGGAAACGGAGAACGTTCAGGGGGAAACCCAGAAGAAGCTGGACGTGATCTCCAATGACGTGATGGTGCAGTCCCTGGACTGGACCGGCCATCTGGCCGCCATGGCCTCCGAGGAAATGGACGACCCCCTGTCGATCCCCCGTGAATATCCCCGGGGCAAGTACCTGCTGCTGTTCGACCCGCTGGACGGTTCCTCGAACATCGACGTGAACCTGTCCGTGGGCACCATCTTCTCCGTGCTGCGCTGCCCGCAGAATGTGAGCGATCCCGGTGTCGAGGACTTCCTGCAGCCGGGCACCCGCCAGGTCTGCGCCGGATACGCCATCTACGGGCCGGCCACCATGCTGGTGCTGACCACGGGGCAGGGCGTCAACGGCTTCACTCTGGACCGCTCCATCGGCGAGTTCATTCTGACCCATCCGGACATGACCATCCCCCGGCAGACCCGCGAGTTCGCCATCAACATGTCCAACCAGCGCTTCTGGGAACCGCCGGTGGGCCGTTACGTGCAGGAATGTCTGCAGGGCGGGGACGGTCCGCGGGGCGAGAACTTCAACATGCGCTGGATCGCGTCCATGGTGGCCGAAGTACACCGCATCCTCACCCGCGGCGGCATCTTCATGTATCCGCGGGACTCCCGGGATTCCTCGCGCCACGGCAAGCTGCGCCTGATGTACGAGGCCAATCCCATGAGCTTCATCGTCGAGCAGGCAGGGGGTGCCGGCACCACCGGCCGCGAGCGCATCCTGTCCCTGACCCCCGAGGGTCTGCACCAGCGGGTGCCGGTGTTCCTGGGTTCCCGGGAGGAAGTGGAGCGGATCACGGAGTACCACTGGGACTTCGACCGGGAGCAGGGCGAGCAGGTGGCGTAGGCGCCCGGAAGCTCGGCGGTCCACGGGATGGACAAGATCAAAGGCGCCACGGAAAGCACGGACAAGTCGTAGCCCGGATTAGCGCCAGCGTAATCCGGGGGAAGGCTTCGTTCCATCCGGACTACCATCCGCGAATCGCCGTCGTGGGAGCCGGACCCGGGTAGCTCGGATGAAGCGCCAGCGTAATCAGGGCAAAGAACATAGCCACGGAA
Organism: Gammaproteobacteria bacterium; assembly: GCA_035267985.1. Taxonomy (GTDB): domain Bacteria; phylum Pseudomonadota; class Gammaproteobacteria; order DATFLG01; family DATFLG01; genus DATFLG01. The sequence continues at coordinate 6,539 of DATFLG010000194.1, forward strand.
TCGATCGAATAGAAAGGCGCCACGGAAAACACGGACGGAAAAGATTCAAAGCGGGACACCTGCAGGGTGCGCGGCGAAGCGCGTTTTACGGAAGAACGCCCTTCGGGCATTGCGCCCTTGTATTATAGATCTGCCTGAAGGGATTCGGGTGCGCAGGCCGGATGCCGATTGCGCCCTTGGGCAGCGAAGCTCGTTGTGTAGATCCTGCGCCGGCCTGTGTTTTACGCTTGCGAGAAATCGGACAGTATCTGTGGC
>DATFLG010000195.1:0-9070 GCA_035267985.1 Gammaproteobacteria bacterium
TCCTCGGCCCGGATCAGGCACACATCCGTGTCGGTTCCGGATTCCGACTTCAGGCGCGGGGCCTTGGCCTCGGCTTCCTCGGTGTAATCGGGAACGATGATCAGGAAGGTGGTTACGCGCTGGTCGGAATCGCGGATGTAGCGCTTGAACTGCTTGTAGTGTTCCTGCGGGAAGTCGTAGAGGGCCTCCTTGCTCTTGTTGTCCCAGAGGAAGACCGATTGGCCGTCGGGATGGGCGAACCCGCCGTCAGCGTGATCGCTGCCCGCCATCGCCGTTAATTCCAGACCCAGCTTCTCCGCGAACAGGTAGCGGGTGGCCTCCTCGAAGGCCCCTTCGATCTCCCGGTCCTTGCCGATGATGCCGTTGGCAAGGAGGTTCTCCCGGTCGCGGGCGGCGAGCTGTTCGTAGAAGTGGTAGAAGCGCACCCGCTCGTCCACCGCTTCGTCGAAGGACAGGAGCCGGAGGTTGTCGTAGAAGCCGATGATGTTACGCAGGCGCTGATCCTTGCTGCCGCTAACCTGGACGCCCGGGAGCTCCCGGCAGATATCCGCCAGCTCCCGATTGGTGAGGACATCCAGGGCCTCGCTGGGGTACAGGTGGGCGGTCAGGATCCGAGCCACCTGGTCTTCCTTGCTCCCGGAGGTGGGGAGACCGTTCTCCTTCAGCACGGTATACAACTGATCCTTGGTGAGCTGGCTCCGCAGCAGGTTCTCGAAGGCCGGCCGGGGGAGCTCCATGCCGATGGCCTGTTTCAGGCCGGGGGCAATCTCCTCCGGGATGAGGCAGCGGGCGCCTTGCGGGTGGTGGTTGGCCCAGAAGAGCACCCCCTTGCGCTGCAGGTCCTTGATGGCGTCGTCGATGTCGGCGTCGGAGTGGATTTGGTTGTCCGCTTTGGGGAAGGCGTTGAGCTGGGCCTGAATGCGGTAGTGGTCGCGGAGGGTTAGCCCCAGGGTCCGTCGGAGCTTGCCGAGGAGGCGCTTTTCGTCCCGGCTGATGGCCCCGTCATCGAGGGCCACGGCCAGGACCTTGCGGTAGGTGGCTAGGCTGTCGCCGTCCTTGTACCGGAAAACCTCGGAGTCGGTTGACGATTCCTCAATAATTGCCTGCTCCTTGGATTGGACCCGGTCCATGATCGTTTCCAGGGGCAGGAGGTAGTCGTCGTCCTCGAGGAGGGCCTCGGCAATGAAGGAATACAGGGTCTGGTCGTTGAAGGTCTGTCCGGCGAGATTCAGGCGGGCGGCGACGTTCTGGGGGTCGGCCAGGGCATCGGCATCCTGCACCAGGCGCTGGCGGGCCTCTTCTTCCTCGGGTTTCCGGCTCTCGTCTCGGTAGCTGTCGAGCACCCGCCGGAGGTAATGGGTGCTCATGTGCTGAACGGCTTCTTGAATTTGCATCCCGGCCCCCTCATTGCCCGTATTGAGGAAAATACCCTCAAAACGGTCCGGGAATCAAAATTCTAGGGGGAAACCCTTATAGGGGGTGGTGTCTTAGGACTTGGGCTCAGGAATATCGGGGGCTGGGAATTTGGGGACAACGTAGCGAGTTCCGGGGATTGGACCCCCGCCTGCGCGTCTGCCCCAAAACCCGACCAGAAGCCGCCCTTCCTTGAAGGGGTGCCAATTCCTTCCAAACCTGTGAAGGGGGCCGGAGGTGGCCCCCTTTCTCCGTTTGTGGCTTTACCCGGTCAGGGTGTTGTTGACGGCCGTCGCTCCCGCGAACCAAACGGCGATCGCCGCCGCGCCGATCGCCAGGTTCAGGACCACCTTGGCGGGCCGGCCCATCTCCGCGTTGTAGACGCTGAAGTTGGCGGCGGTGGCGGCGCCGCCCATGAGCCCGCCCAGGGCGCCGCCGATGAACACCAGCAGCATGGGCCAGCCGCACAGGGCCAGGGCCGCCATGTCCTTCTCCGGCATCTGGGCCTGCTCCCCGCCGCCGTTCACCTTGGTCTTGAAGCCGGGCCCCCAGAAGCTGGGCTTGACCTTGACCTCGTAGTCGTCGCCGTCCCACTGGAAGCGGTGCTTGCCGCCGAACACGGTGCGCTTGGCGGAAAGACGCTCGCCATCCTTCCAGAATTCCTCGCGACCGCCGGCGGAATGGTGGAATTCGAAGTCCTGCGTCCCCGCCTGCAAGGTTGTCTGCCCCATCGTTTTCCCCTTTGTAAAACAGTCTCTTGCCCGTTGTTCTCTGGAGCCTAGCGGGGCCGGAAAACAGCGGTCAAATTTCGCCAAGAGCCGGGGCGGGAGGGGAAAAAGTTGCGATCCGGACGGAGTCGGCAGGGAAGGGGGCGAGCCTGGAGAGGGCCGCGGATGGAGGGACCTGATTCCGGATGAAGGCTGGGCCGTCCCTGCCGTCCATTCTCACCGGGCCGGCGCGGGTGGTGGGCCGGAGCGGGAGCCGGCGGCCGGTTCGGGCTCCGGGCCCCTCAGTCCGACGGATCCGGAATGTCCACGGCGCTCTCCTGCCAGGGCAGGTCGGCGGGCGACATCTGGCCCACAAAGAGGAAAAGGACACCCACTTCGCTTGCCTGATCTATCGGTGGGCGCAGGGTTGGCGGATCCGCAACCTGTGATCGCAATTTGCGATACCTGGAACAACCTGCCATGCTGGTCTCCGGAAATCGGGCGGGACGACGGGGGGAGCGTGCACGTCATCACGCAGAAGCGCATTTGGGAGGCCAAGGAGCGATGGCCCGAATCCGCCACGGCGCTGGATACGTGGTACCGGCTGATCAAGAGCGCTTCGCCGCAGCATTTCGCCGACATGCAGCGGCTGTTCCCCTCGGTGGATAAGGTGGGCAGCTGCCACGTGTTCGACATCGGCGGCAACAAGATCCGGCTCATCGCCAAGGTGCAGTACCGGACGCAGAAGGTCTTCATTCGGCATGTGCTGGACCATGCCGAATATGACCGGGAGGCATGGAAAAATGACTGTTAAGGAGCGCGTCGAGCAGCAGGTCGAGGAGGCCGAGGCGCACTGGCCGCACATCCTGCCGCTATTGTCGGAGATCACCGACGAGGCGGATTACGACCGGCGCGTGGCGATGCTGGACCATCTGCTTGAGCGGGCGGATGATCTCGAGGACGATCCGCGGGCCGAGCTGGCTTCCCGCATCGGCGACCTCATCGAGGCTTACGACGAAGCAAACCGCCCCATGCCCGTTTCCGGAAGCCGGGAGGTCCTGCGCTACCTCATGACCGAGCACGGCCTGACCCAGTCCGACCTGCCGGAGATCGGCGGCCAATCGGTGGTCTCCGAGGTCCTCGCGGGCAAGCGCGACCTCAACTGGCGCCAGGTCCGGGCCCTTGCCGACCGTTTCCAAGTCTCCACCGACGCCTTTCGGGAGCCTCCTGCGGGCGAGTAACAGGGTCCCGGTTTCCAAGACCGGGCCCGACGCCTATCGCGGCGCCCCGCGCCTCGCGTAGGAGCGGCGTCCCCGCCGCGAAGGACTACCTAAGGCACACCCCCCGTTTCTTGGTTGCTCAAGGGGAGGGCTGGTGAGGCCGGCCATTTGTGCCCTGCTGGAGGAGTGCCAACCTTCCCGAGCCCACTATCCATGCGGGGATTCTTCCGAATTGGTCGGGTTCGATGAGTCCCGGCGGGTGGTATCAGCTCGAGAGGTCAACCATTTCGCTTGAGTGGCCGTTTCGATGGTTCCGCATTGAACGATATGGTTGGGGGCGCACGTAAAGTCAAAGGAAAAGTCCAGGGATGGATACGGAATCGATCCTGATCGAACTGGATGACCTCCTTGCCAGTTATCAATGGAAGGCCGTGGAGGCGGCCGTGGCGCAGCAGGAGGCGATTACGCCGCGGTTGCTAGAGTGGCTGCAGTTCATTGCGGACTCGCCTTGGGAATGGATGGACGAGGCCGGGCCGGGCGCCCTTTACGCCATTGCCCTCGTAGCCCATTTCCGAGAGTCGGCGGCCCACGAGCCGCTGCTGCGGATCGCTGCTCTTCCCGGCATCACCCTGGAAGCCCTGATCGGAGACGGGCTTACCGAGTTGCTTCCGGCTGCCCTCTGGCGGACCAGCGGCGGGCAAGATCAGGGGCTACGGGCCCTGATCGAGAACCGCGAGGCCTATGGTTTTGGCCGGAGCGCCGCGGCCGACGCCTTGTACTTTGGCGCCCTGTGGGGGGAATGGGATTTCACCGAGGTCAGGGACTACCTGGTGGGGCTTCTGGCGGAGGAGGACTTCGCCGAGGAGGGGGATCCGGCCTGGGGAGGGGTGTTTCACACGGTATTGTCCATGTATCCGCAGGAGCATGCGGATTTCCTGCGGGAATGGACGCGGAAAAGGCCCGTCTCCCCCCTCGAAGACCTGGAGACTGATCTGGATTGGGTTTTACGCCAGGATCGCCAGACCTTCCTGGACGAGGAGCGGGAGCGTTCGCTGGAGCGTTTGCCCGAGGATGTGCATGGGTTTCTGGCCCATTGGGCGGGATTCCAGCCGGGTTACTGGGAGGAGCTGGACGAGGATTGGGAAGCGCTTCCGGAGCCGGATGAGGGGCCCGTGGATGAACCCCTGTTCAGCGGGGCCTTCGGGGCGGAGCCCAAAGCCAAGGCGACCAAGCCGGCCGGCCAGGAGGCAAGCAAGAAGAAAGCGAAGCGCAAACAGCAGAAAAAAGCCCGGAAGACAAACCGCAAAAAGCGGAAGTAGGCCCGTGGGCCCAACTCGACAACCTAAAGGACACTAACCTCGATTTCCGGGTGCGGCCTGAACGGGGTTTTCGGCCGTCCGCATGTTGGCCGGCTTGCGCAACGCTTGGTCTGCCGCGATCCAAGCAATGAAGACGTATCCCTCCTGGAGCCCGCATGTCCTCCGAAACCGTCAAGCTCACCGTCCGCCTGCCGCGCGAGGACGTCGAGTATGCCCGGGCCCACGGGCTGACGGTGACCGAGGTCATCGGCCACTACCTGCGCCGGATGCGGACGGCCGGCGGGCGCTCGCCGGCCCCCCGAGCTGGAGGCGATTACCGGCTTGGTGCCCGGGAACATTGACGGCGAGGCGGAGTATCCCCGCCATATTTGGGAGAAGCCCGGCGGGTGATCCCGATCGACCTCAACGTGCTGCTGGATGTGATCCAGCAGCGGCGGCCTGCACCGCAATCGTGACCCGGAATGTGAAGGATTTCCCCGGGTCGCCGGAGGGGCCCGAGTAGTGGGCTCCCAATCAATCTGCTGCCGTGGTTGGCCGGTTCCAGGCCGAATTCCAACAGGCCGTTAGACCTGTCCCCGCCCGGAAGTCCTGACCCGCCGCTTACCCCTTCGCTCCGCCCTCTCTCAGTCCGACGGATCCGGAATGTCCACGGCGCTCTCCTGCCAGGGCAGGTCGGCGGGCGACATCTGGCCCAGGAAGTCGACGACGTCCTGGCGGCCGAACAGCTGGCTGGAGGTCTCGCCCATGAGCACCACCGGGCACTGGTAGGCGGTCTGCAGGGTCTCCACCAGCTTCTCGGCGTTTTCCGGGTCGCTGATGGTGGCGTCCTTCACCGAGACCACCGCGAAGTTGACCTCGCCGTCGGTGACGCGGGCGTGGACGATGGGCAGGCGCATCGGGGGCTCCTGGATGGGGATGGCTCGGAACGGGCCTTACCCTACCGAAAATCGGCCCGCTTGTGGCCCGGGGAGCACCGGGGCGGGATGCGGTACCATGGGGGTCCGAATTCCCCGAACGCGATGGAGCGAGAAGGACATGAGCGCGGTGCAAGAGATGCGGATCCACGACCCGGCGGTGACGGACGTGGTGGAGGAGGCGGAGGTCTACTCCGGGCTGCTGCCCCTGGACGGCGCGCGGGTGATCGAGCTCGGCTGCGGCGCGGCGGCCCACACCCGCGCCATCGCCGGCACCGGGCGGCCGGCCTCGGTGCTGGCCTGCGAGGTGGACGAGATCCAGCACGGCAAGAACCTGGAGGCGGACGATGTCCCGGACACGGTGACCTTCGCCCGCGCCGGGGCGGAGGCGATCCCGGCCGAGGACGCCAGCGCCGACGTGGTGCTGATGTTCAAGTCCCTGCACCACGTGCCCACGGAGTCCATGGACGACGCCCTGCGCGAGATCGCCCGGGTGCTGCGTCCGGGCGGGCTGGCCTACATCTCGGAGCCGGTCTACGCCGGCGACTTCAACGAGGTGCTGCGCCTGTTCCACGACGAGGGCGAGGTGCGCCGGGCGGCCTTCGAGGCCGTGCGCCGGGCGGTGGAGAGCGGCGTGCTGGAGCTGGCGGAGCAGCGCTTCTTCAACACCCGCAACGATTTCGCCGACTTCGCCGAGTTCGAGGACCGCGTGCTCGGCGTCAGCCACACCGAGCACAACCTGAGCCCGGAGCTGTACGAGACCGTGCGCCGCACCTTCGAGGGCTACATGGGCCCGGACGGCGCCCGCTTCACCATGCCCATCCGGGTCGACCTGCTGCGCCGGCCCGAGTAATCAGGAGCCGCCGGCCCCGGCCCCCGGCGGGGTGTGGCCGGTCATGGCCATGACCAGGGCCAGCAGCACCACCTGCACCAGCCAGCCGATGACGCAGACGCCCACGGCGCGCCAGGTACTGTTGTAGTCCAGGGCCTGGCGCACGGCCACCACCATGGCCACCAGCATCCAGACGGCGGCCACCAGCGAGACGACGGCGTTGAGGCCGGGGACGATGCCGATGATGCGGATCACGCCGGGGGCGCTGGAGAAGCCGATGGTGCGCAGCAGCTGGTTGAGGTCGGCCTCGGTCTGGGCCTCGGGCAGGAGCTTGGCGCCGATCAGGTAGGTGAGCAGGGCCCACACGAACCAGCCGATGAGGGCGCCGGCGGTGGCCATCAGCAGGCCGGCGGCGCCCTGGGTGCCCACCAGGGCCAGGCCGGCGGCCAGGCTGGACAGCACCACCACGCCCAGCGCCTGGCCCATGGCGCTCTGGTCGGCCTCCACCTCCTCGTAGACCTCGGCCTCGAGCTTGGCCGCCCGGATCATGCGGTCCGCGAACTGATTCATGGCTCGTCCCTGGGGGTTGCCGGGTGGAGGCTCCAACTGCACCAGTCCGCCGCCCGCGGCGCAAGCGGTGCGTCCGCCCGCCGTGCCCTGAACCCCGGGCCGGCCGGGGAGTCCATGACCGGGAAAGTCATTCCGTCGGCAAGGGAGCGAGCATGGCCGCCGAGATCGTCACCGAGTCCACCATTACCTGTCCGCACTGCGGCCACCGGGCCACCGAGACCATGCCCACCGACGCCTGCCAGTGGTACTACGAGTGCGCCGGCTGCGGCGCGCTGCTGCGGCCGGAGCCCGGCGACTGCTGCGTGTTCTGCTCCTACGGCACGGTGCCCTGTCCGCCGGTGCAGGAGGACGGCAAGGGCTGCTGCTCCTAGCTGCGGCCCCGGGCCCTAATCCTTACCGAACCTGTCGGGTATAATGCCGGTCCAACGCCATGCACCGGCAACCGATGGAACCTCCATGCCCGAGACCGAAACCGCGGCCGCCGAGCCGCTGAGCCTGGCCAACAGCTACCTGCGCCTGCCCGAGGACTGCTACGCCCGCATCGCGCCGACCGAGGTCTCCAACCCGCAGCTGCTGCGCATCAACCGGCCGCTGGCCGAGGAGCTGGGGCTGGACCCGGAGGCCCTGGCCTCGCCGGAGGGCCTGGCGGTGCTGGGCGGCAACCGCGTGCCGGAAGGCTGCGAGCCGCTGGCGCTGGCCTACGCCGGCCATCAGTTCGGCAACTGGGTGCCGCAGCTGGGCGACGGCCGCGCGGTGCTGCTCGGCGAGGTGACGGACAACAACGGCGTGCGCCGCGACCTCCAGCTCAAGGGCGCCGGGCGCACGCCGTTCTCGCGCGGCGGCGACGGCCGCGCCTCGCTGGGGCCGGTGATCCGCGAGTACCTGGTGAGCGAGGGCATGCACGGCCTCGGCGTCCCCACCACGCGCGCCCTGGCCATGGTGGCCAGCGGCGACCCGGTGCTGCGCCAGCAGGTGGAGCCGGGCGGCGTGCTTACGCGGGTGGCGGCCAGCCACGTGCGCGTGGGCACCTTCGAGTACTTCTTCCGGCGCGGCGACTTCGAGGCCATACGCGCCCTGGCGGACTTCGTCATCGAGCGCCACTATCCCGAGCTGGCCGGCTCCGAGGCCCCCTACCGCGACCTGATCCGGGCGGTGGCCGAGCGCACCGCCGACCTGGTGGCGGACTGGCTGCTGGTGGGCTTCATCCACGGGGTGATGAACACGGATAACATCGCCCTGTCCGGGGAGACGCTGGACTACGGGCCGTGCGCCTTCATGGACGACTACCATCCGAGCACGGTCTACAGCTCCATCGACAGCCACGGCCGCTACGCCTACGACCAGCAGCCGAAGATCGCCCACTGGGACCTGGCGCGCTTCGCCGAGACCCTGCTACCGCTGCTGGCCGAGGACCCGGACGACGCCCTGCCGGTGGCCAAGGAGGCGCTGGACGCCTACGAGCCGCGCTTCGCCGCCAGCTACCACGCCGGCCTCAGGGCCAAGCTGGGCCTGACCGAGGCGCGCGAGACCGACCCCGACCTGGCCATGGATCTGCTGGGGCGCATGGCCGAGCAGGGGGCGGACTTTACCCTGACCTTCCGGCGGCTGTCGGAGCTGGGGGACGAGCCGGGCGAGGCGGACGAGGCCGTGCGCGCGCTGTTCGCCGAGCCGGCCGCCTTCGACGAGTGGGCCCGCTCCTGGCGCGCCCGCCTGGCCGCCGAGGGCAGCGACGCCGCCGCCCGCCGCGCCGCCATGCGCGCGGTGAACCCCGCCTACATCCCGCGCAACCACCGCGTCGAGCAGGCCATCACCGCGGCCATGGACCACGGCGACCTCGGCCCCATCGACGAGCTGCTCACGGTGCTGACCGATCCCTTCAGTGATCACCCCGGCCACGAGCACCTGGCCGCCCCGCCCGAGCCGCACGAGGTGGTGACGCAGACCTTCTGCGGCACCTAGCAGGGCGTTGAAAAACGTCGCGAGGAGGCCATATGCAAGGCGCACACCGCGCAGCGACTGAGGCATATCAAGTGGATAGGTGAAGGAGCGAGCAGTGCGCAACGCCGCAGATGGCCTCCGCAGCAGTTTTTCAACG
>DATFLG010000196.1:0-6149 GCA_035267985.1 Gammaproteobacteria bacterium
ACGCCGGGCTCGGGGAGCAGGAATACCTGACCAACATGATCACAGAAGTGGTGGCCGAACCGGGCGCGGTCATCGAGCACTACAAGCTCGAGCGCGAGAGCCCCAAGGGCTACCATGTGGCCGGCACCCACGTGCACCAGGACCGCGACAGCCGCTATACGTCGCATCACGTGACGCTGGGGGGGCGCCTGGTGCGCAACGACATCCGCGCCGATCTGGCGGCCGAGGGCGCGGACTGCACCCTGAACGGGCTCTATGTGATCGGCGGGCGCCAGCATGTGGACAACCACACCCGCATCGATCACCGGGCGCCCCACACCACCAGCCGCGAATGGTACAAGGGCGTGCTGGACGGGCGTTCCCGCTCGGTGTTCGACGGCCGGGTGGTGGTGCACCCCGACGCCCAGAAGACCGATGCCAGGCAGACCAACAACAACCTGCTGCTGTCCCGGGACGCCGAAGCCGACAGCAAGCCCCAGCTGGAGATCTATGCCGACGACGTCAAGTGCAGCCACGGCTCGACCGTCGGCCAGCTTGACCGCGACTCGCTGTTCTACCTGCGCTCCCGGGCCATCGACGAGCAGAGCGCGCGCAACGTGCTGGTCTATGCTTTTGCCGCGGACCTGCTGGAACGCATGGGGCTGGCGCCCCTGCGCACCCAGCTGGAGGGACAGATCGGCGGCGCCCTGCTGCCGTCGGGGCTGGACAAGGAGCTGACATGATGAGCGCGAAAGACACCACGGCCCAGGCGGTCAGCGCGGCCGGCGAGCCCGCCCTGGACGCCGAGCGTCTGCGCGCGGATTTCCCCGCCCTGCATCAGCAGGTGCGGGGCAAGCCGCTGGTCTACCTGGACAACGCCGCCACGGCCCACAAGCCCCAGGCCGTCATCGACGCCGTCAACCGCTGCTACAGCCGTGACTATTCCAATGTGCACCGGGGCGTGCACTACCTCAGCGAGAAGGCCACCGAGGAATACGAGCAGGCCCGGGAGAAGGTGCGCGCCTTTCTCAATGCCCGCGAGTCACGGGAGATCGTCTTCCTGCGGGGCACCACCGAGGCGGTCAACCTGGTGGCCCAGAGCTGGGGCCGCCAGCATCTGAAGTCTGGTGACGAGGTGCTGATCACCGAGATGGAGCACCACGCCAACATCGTGCCCTGGCAGCTGCTCAGCGAGCAGACCGGCGCGGTGCTGCGGGTGGCGCCCATCACCGACGAGGGCGAGCTGATTGTCGAGGAGTTCGAGAAGCGCCTCGGCCCGCGTACCAAGCTCGTCGGCATCACCCATGTGTCCAATGCCCTGGGCACCATCAACCCGGTGAAGCAGATCGCCGCCCTGGCCCATGCCCAGGGCGCCCGGGTGCTGGTGGACGGTGCCCAGTCCGTTCCCCACATGGGCGTGGACGTGCAGGACCTGGACTGCGACTTCTACGCCTTCTCGGGCCACAAGGCCTATGGGCCCACGGGGATCGGGGCCCTGTACGCCAAGGCCGACGTGCTGGAGTCCATGCCGCCCTATCAGGGCGGGGGCGAGATGATCCGCCAGGTCACCTTCAAGAAGACCACCTTTGCCGCCATTCCCCAGAAGTTCGAGGCCGGCACGCCCCATATCGTGGGCGCCATCGCCCTGGGGATCGCCCTGGACTATCTGCAGGGTATCGGTATGGACGCCATCGCCCGCTACGATCGGGAGCTGCTGGACTATGCCCATCGCGCCCTGGGCGATATTCCCAAGCTGCGGGTGGTGGGCACCGCCAGGGACAAGGCCAGCATCCTGTCACTGGTTTTCGACGACATCCATCCCCATGACCTGGGGACCATCGTCGACAGCGAAGGGGTGGCCATACGCACCGGCCACCACTGCTGCATGCCCCTGATGGAGCGTTACTGCCTGCCGGCCACCGCCCGGGCGTCCCTGGCGTTCTACAACACCCGCGCGGACGTCGACGCGCTGGTGGCGGCGCTTCAAAAGGCGAGGGAGATGTTCGGACCATGAGCGACGACCTGCGCGATCTGTATCAGGAAGTGATCTTCGATCACAACCGCAATCCCCGGAACTTCGGCAAGCCGGAAGGCTTCAACCGCAGGGCCGAGGGGTTCAATCCCCTGTGCGGGGACCGCCTGACGGTGTACATGCAGGTGGACGAGGAGGGCGTGATCCAGGATGTGCACTTCGACGGCAAGGGCTGCGCCATCTCCACCGCGTCGGCCTCCCTGATGACCGAAACCCTGCGGGGCAAGACCGTCGCCGAGGCCGAAGCGCTGTTCAAGGGCTTCCATGACCTCATCATGGACGAGTCCGGCGCCGGGGCGCCGGATCTGGGCAAGCTGCGGGTGCTGGAAGGCGTGAAGGCCTATCCCTCCCGGGTCAAGTGCGCCACCCTGGCGTGGCATACGGTGCACGCGGCCCTGGACGAGCAGGACGAGCCGGTGACCACGGAGTAAGGGGGCTTGATGAGCGCGACAGGCAGTATTGCGGACACCATTCTCCAGGAGCAGGTGATTCAGGCGCTGCGCCAGGTCTATGACCCGGAGCTGCCGGTGAACATCTACGACCTGGGGCTGATCTACGACCTGGATGTGGACGCGGCCGAGGGCAGGGTCAAGGTGCAGATGACCCTCACCGCACCGGGCTGCCCCGTGGCCCAGACCTTTCCCGGCACCGTGGAGTGTGCCGTGCGGGACGTGGAAGGGGTCAACTGCGCCGAGGTGGAGCTGGTCTGGGATCCACCCTGGTCCCAGGAGCGCATGTCCGAGGCGGCCCGGCTGCAGCTGGGCATGATCTGAGAACAATGACGCACGGGATGGCCTGACGCCCGGCCAAGGGCATCCCCGCGCCCGGGGCGGGTGCGCAGGTTTCAGCCACCCCGAGTCAACCTTGCCTGACTTTCCTGGAGTTCCCCATGAGCGACTGGGTCGATGCCGCCAAAGTAGACGATCTGTCCCCGGGCAGCCACACGGTGGTGGACGTGGACGACCAGATGGTGGCGGTGTTCAACGTGGGCGGCGAGTTCTACGCCATCGAGGATCTGTGTACCCACGACGGGGGCGAGCTGGCCAGCGGGGAGGTGGACGGCGAGGAGATCGTGTGCCCCCGGCACGGAGCCCGGTTCAATATCAAGACCGGTGCGGTCACCGCGCCCCCCGCCTACGAGGATGTGTACGCGTTTCCCGTCCGGGTCCGGGACGGCACGGTGCAGGTCCGGGATGACCGATGGGACTGAGCCTGTGAACGAACCTCCGCGGTCCCGGTCCAATGAACCGTTCGCCCGCCATCCCGACGCTGCGCAGAGCCGGGCGGGACGCACAGGAACGTGGACTTGACGGGGCCCAGGGGAGGGGCGTGGCCCATGAGTACTGTGGATCATCCCGGAGAAGAATTCGCCCATGGGCCGGATGCGGCATACCAGCGGCGGGTGGACGAGTTTCTGAGCCACTCCGCGATCTATCTGGGCCTCAACCCCCCTGAGGGCGCCGACGACACGGACTGTTCGTCTTCCTTGCCCCCGGACGATTGAGCTGTCCCGGGGGAAAGCCGAAGGCGCCGCGTGCGCCGTCCAAGGGCCCGGCGGCGCCCACCGCAGGCGCGGCTCCACTCCGTGGCGGCCGTTGCGTTTCCCGTTCAGCGCGCCACACTGAGAGCATGCAGGCGGCCCGGGCCTTCGGGGATGGCGTGGTCCGGGCGCCGGGCGTACCCTCCGCCCTCGCGTGACGGCCGTGACCCTTGCCGGTGGCACGGGCCTTGCTGTCTGGCGGCAGCCGTCACCATGCCGTCGCAAGGCCGGGTCATGCTGAGAAAAGAGGAAAAAGGGGTCGGTGACAAATGATGCTCATTTGTCACCGACCCCTTTTTTAACCGTCATGTTAAGGACGCTCGCGTCGATCTACTCTCTCCTGCTGGCCGTGGCGGTGCTGCTCACGGGTATCGGCCTGCTCAGCACCCTGCTGGGGGTGCGCGCCGGGGTCGAGCACTACGGCCAGGTTACCATCGGCCTGATCATGTCCAGCTACTTTGTCGGCTACGGCCTTGGCACCTTCGTGTGCCCGGCGCTGATCCGCCGCGTGGGCCATATCCGGGCGTTCGCCGCCATGGCGGCCGTGGCCTCGGCCGTGGCAGTGGGCCACGCGCTCTGGGTCAACCCCTGGACCTGGGGAGCGCTGCGGGCGGTTTCGGGCGTGTGCACCGTGGGCCTGTACATGGTGATCGAGAGCTGGCTTAACGTGCTCACGCCCGGCGCCGCCCGGGGACGGGTCTTTTCCACCTACATTGGTGTGTCCCTGCTGGCCATGGCGGGGGGGCAGTACCTGCTGCTGACCGCCGATGTGACCGGATTCCAGCTGTTCGCGGCGGCCTCCATGCTGTTCTCCCTCGCCCTGGTGCCCGTGGCGCTCACGCGGGTGGTGCAGCCCACGCCGGTGGAGGTGCCCCACGTCACGCTCGCGCACCTGTTCCGGGTATCGCCCCTGGGCTCCATCAGCGCCCTCATTGCCGGACTGACCGGCGGAGCCTTCTGGGGCATGGGGGCGGTCTTCGCCAGCGGGCTGGGCCTGGATCGCGGCGGCATCGCCGCCTTCATGAGCGCCACCATCCTGGGGGGTGCGCTGCTGCAGTGGCCGGTGGGCCACTTCTCGGACAATCACGACAGGCGCACGGTGATGATGGTGGTATGCTTCCTGGCGGCCGGCGCCGCCGGGGCGGCGTTCGCCATGACCTGGGTTTCCCAGTGGGCGCTGGTGGCGGCGGCCTTTGCCTACGGCGGCCTGTCCTTCCCGGTCTACGGCCTGGCGGTGGCCCATACCAACGACCACCTGGAGACCACTCAGGTGCTGGAGGTCACCCGGGGGCTGCTCCTGCTCTACGGCCTGGGGGCGGCGGTGGGGCCCACGGGGGCCGGCCTGGCCATGGGCGTGCTGGGTCCGGCCAGCCTGATGGCCTTCTTTGCGGCGGCCTTCGGGGTGCTGGGGCTGTTCGCCCTGCGCCGGATGTACGTGCGCCCGCCGCCGGTGTCCACCGCGGACCAGGCCGACTACGTGGCCATGATGCGCACCTCTCCGGTGGCCCTGGAAATGGATCCGCGAACCGAGGCGGAACCCGAGCTCGATCTCAGCGGTCCGCGCTGACCCGCTGCGGTGTCAAGCGCGGCATCGGCTCTGCTAAGCTGGCGGCCGCAACCGCCGCCGGCCGCCTCCCGGCTCAGCGTCGGTCATCGTGCCGGCTGCCAGGGCCGGGCTGTGCCCGGCGGCGGCCTGCGCGGCGCAGCCGGGCCCGGACCGGGGCCATGCGCCGGGTTTCGTGAATCAGGTAACCGCTCAGGGCGGCCACCCCGAGGCCAAACAACAGGCGGGTCAACATCGTGTCCAATCTCCATCGGCCGCGCCGCAGCGGGCGGCCGCGTCGATCATTCTGGCACAGCGCCCGGGCGCTGCCCACGGTCTGATTGCCCGTGGCCCGCCGCCCCAGGAAAAGGCGTTTTCCGGTGCTGCGCCGGTGGCTGGGGCGTGCGATTCTGGCGGCGGCGGCCGCCGTCGCCGGCTACCAGGTCTGGATCCTCGGCCATGTTCTCTGGTACGTGGACCATAATCCGGCTACCACCGCTTTCATCCAGGAGCGGCGCCAGGCCCTGGCGGCCCATCATCGGGAGGTGGCGGTCCGCCGGCAGTGGGTGCCTTACCGGCGGATTGCCCCGGCACTCAAACGGGCGGTGGTGGCAGGCGAGGACGCCAGCTTCGTATCCAACTTCGGCTTCGACTGGGACGGGATAGAGGATGCCCTGCTGCGGGACGTCAATGCCGGCCATATTGTCGCCGGGGGCTCCACCATCACCCAGCAGCTGGCCAAGAACCTGTTCCTTTCGCCGCGGCGCACCCTCGGGCGCAAGGCCGAGGAGGCCGTCATCACCGTGATGCTGGCATCGGCCATGAGCAAACGGCGCATCCTGGAGATCTACCTGAATGTCATCGAGTGGGGCAACGGCCTCTACGGCGCCCAGGCAGCCGCCCGGTATTATTTCCACACCCGCTGCGGAAACCTGGATGCGGCCCAGGCCGCCCTGCTGGCGGCCATGATTCCGGATCCGCGTTACTACCAGCATCACCGCAGCGATCCCGACCTGCTGCGCCGCGCGCGCATCATCCGGGACCGCATGGACAAG
>DATFLG010000197.1:0-4573 GCA_035267985.1 Gammaproteobacteria bacterium
TACGGCGGCGGCGTGGCCAACGCCCTGGCGGTGCGCCTGCCGGACCTGGCCGCGGCGGTGAGCTTCTACGGGCCCCAGCCGGACCCGGCAGTGGTGTCCCGCATCCGGGCGCCTTTGCTGCTGCACTACGCGGGGCTGGACCAGCGGATCAACGCGGGCTGGCCGGCCTACGAGAAGGCGTTGAAGGCGGCCGGGAAGGACTACACCGCCTATGTCTACCCGGACGTGAACCACGGCTTTCACAACGACACCACACCGCGCTACGACGAGGCCGCCGCCGAGCTGGCCTGGCGGCGTACCCTCGCCTTCTTCCGGGCCCACCTGGAGCGGGACTGAACCGGCAGACGCCGGGGCCGGCGACGGCCCCGGCCAGACCGTCAGTGACCGCCGTAGGGTTCGGCGGTTCGGTCACCCCAGAACAGCAGCACGATGCCTGCCACCAGCAGGCCGATCTCCACCCCCGACAGGCCGTTGGCGACCCCCAGGATCACCCCCATCAGCAGGCTGATAATGCCGATCAGCAGGATCACGACTGACATAGTCTCTTCTCCCCGTTGGGACAGCGGGCGGCGCCGCCGGTACCGCGGAGCCCCGGCCATGGCCCCGGCAGCGGTGCACGCCCTGCACAGGCCGGAATCAATCTCTCACCGAAAGTGTAGTCTTTCCCGGCGGCATCGGCGCAATTCCGCCTCAAGTTATTATAGATCAGCCTGTTGCAATGTATCCGGTGTCCGGCAGCCGGCGGTGCCGGGCCGCGGACCGTCGGCTCCGCCGCCCGGCGCCCCGGCCGGGACCGGAGCGGGCGTCTGGATCATCCCCGGACAAAGGGCCATACTGGCGTCAAGAAAAAGGCACTGAGGGGGACAGTCCGATGGCCGCAAACGACTTCGAACTGAGCATCATGTCCGACGAGGAGCTGGAGGCCAGCCTGGAGCCCGAGGCGCCGGCCGCCCCGGAAAAGCAAGAACCTTATAAGGGGCCCGAACAACGCTCCGGCCAGGAGCGGCGGATCGGCCCCAAGGACCGGCGCGAGATGGTGCGCTTCGAGCCCGAGAAGCCCAAGGCCGACCGCCGCAGCGGCAAAGACCGGCGCCGGCTCAACAACCCGGCCGAGGACATCTGGGACAAGCGGGATTTCTGAGGGTCGGACCCGGCGAAGTCCCTGTTTATCCTCCGCCTTCCCCCGTCTGCACGGCGTTATTGCCGCTTAGACGGGCCATTTCAGGGGCCGAATCCGTGCCGTAGGACGGCAACGGCTCCCGAAGCGCGATGGCTCCATCCCCATGAATCGCCTGACGGTGCGCCGCCTCGCGACCCAGACGGTGCTTGATCTCCTCGATGAACTCGGGCCCACCGACCGCCAGGCTCTCGGTCCAGGCCGGATCGCGCCTGGACGGCGCAGCCCGCAGCGCATCCTCCACCCACTCCCGGCAGGTCCGCTGCAAACCGGCCGTGTCCCTCAGCCCCAACAGCTCAAGCAGCGCCGATTGGTCGATCACCCTGTAACGAGCAGGCGGGCGCTGTATTTCACGATAACCGCATAGCGGCCACTCCTCGGGATGACGCACCACGCCGGCCCGCACCATGTTGAGATCAATGTACGTCATGCAACGGGTCAGATGCTGGTCCGTATCCACCGCCGTGGCGTGATAGCGGTCTTCCCAGAACGCACCCTTGCGCCCCTTGCGCTGATTGAACTCCTGCGCGGTGCGCCCGGCGACCAACTGAAGACTCTTGCCGATCTCGGCGTTGCCACGGTCGCGCACCAGCAGATGAACATGGTTCGACGTCACCGCATAGTTCAGCACGCACAGACCGTAGCGCTTCCTGGCCTCGAACAACCAGTGGCGCCACCGACGGCGGTCGCGCAGGAACTTGAGCAGAAACTCCTGCTTATGGCAACGGTGGGTGATGTGCCAGACATGACCTGGCAAAAAGTAGCGATTGGCGCGCGGCATGGTGCTTCCTCCTTGAAGCCGTCATTTGTTCCATGAAAAGGCGCTTCTAAGCTCTGAGACGGTCTGATTCTACCCGATAAGCGCTTTGCCTTCATTGGGATGCGCGGGTCCGACCCGGTCGCGGCCGGACCAGGCGCTGGCGCCGGTGGATGCCGCGCCGACGCTGCCGCATCCCGCCCACGCCCTGGCGTCCGTCGCCCTGAGTGACTCCGTCCAACTGCCGGAGCTGGCGCGCCTTGAAGTCCGCACGTACGGGCGTGCCCCGGAAGCAGCCGATGGTGTAGGGGTACTCTTCGGTCAGGACATAGTGGTACAGAGTGACCTTCCTGCCGTTCCACATCACCGGGCTGGTGGTGCCGTGGCAGGCATCCAGATCCGAATCGTGCAGGATGCGGCCGGTGGCCGCATCCCTCATGCCGTAGATGCCGAAGCCGTCCAGGGCGTAGCCCACCAGGCCCGAGGTCTTTTCGTTGGGCATGCACGGCGACGGCCCGTGGTAGTGGTACTGGCCGTCGTGCTGGGGATGTCCGCTGCATTTGTCCTGCACCTCGTGGGCCACCGCGTCGATACCCCCCGCATCCACCGCGTTGTAGATGGCCACGCCGTCGGTGGTGAATCCGATCATGCCCATGGGCACGCAGCTGGGCCCCGCGGCGGGCCTGGGATTCAGGGGCAGGCGCAGAAGAATATCCTGGGGCTGGATGGCATTGGGATTGGGATCGTACCGGTGGGCCGGATCCGACCGGGCAATGGGAAAGGTGCCGGTGGCGTGATCGGGCAGATTGTTGGCGGAGATGATGCGCTCGTCGCCCTGCACCGTGATCGCGATCCGGTGGGTGGGCCAGTACACATTGCCCTGCACCGCGGGCTTGGCCGCCGGGTCCCAGTAGTCGCCGGTGATCCATGGCCCGCCATGGGTCGGCCCGCCCCGCCAGCGGGTCGCGCAGGACATCAGGTACCCGGTGCGTGGTGTACTGGATATCTTCCCGTCCCCCAGGGGCAGTTCGTGGGCCCGGGCCCATCCCGTGACCAGGACGGAAGCACAGACTCCCAGAAACACCATCAGCTTACGGCAGCGCATGCCCGCCTCTCCTGTTCTGCGCCGCATCCGGGACCACCCCGCTGGTGGCGCCGGCTTGTGCCCCGGGGTGGGCGCAGCGAAACCGGGAAGCCCACCCTCACCCGCGAGCACCCCCTCAAACCGGGTCCTTGTATACATCCTTGAACACCAGCATCTCCCCGAGCTTCTCCTCGGCCCCCTCCGGAAATCCGCAGCGTTCAACGAACCCGGTGGCGTCCCTGTAGGTACCGAACAGCCGGTCCCACAGCGGAATGTCGCCGTAGTTGTACTTGTGCAGGTCGTACTGGTGGTGAATGGAATGCAGTTCCGGGGTCTGGATGAAATAGCGCAGCCATTTCGGCGTCCGGACGTTGGCGTGGTAGAAGTACTCTCCGGTTGCGCCGAAGAAGTTGTACCAGAAGGCGCCCATCATGGAGCACCCCAGCAACGGATACAGCACCAGCGCACTGAGCACCGCATCGGCGAAGATCTCCACGGGATGCTTGTAGAAGGAGGTCAGCACCTCGATGCGCGACGGGGAGTGATGGATCTGGTGAAACACCAGCCACCAGCCGCTAGCGTGGCGCAGCCGGTGCCACCAATAAAAAAAGAAGGTTCCCACGAACCAGCCCACAAACCCCTCCGCGAACGGCGAACCCCACACGGACAGCTTGAGCAGGGAAAGGTCCCCGAAGATCCGGATCCACAGCCGGGCGGTGAGCAGCGTGATGGCAAGCTGCATCAGGTTGACCAGCAGCGCCCGGAAATACCATCCCCGGGAAGATGGCAGGGCCCGGCCCGGAAACACCCGCTCGGCGCCCAGAAAGAGGAAGGTGGCCCCCAGAACCATGATGCTTGGCAGAGTCATTGTTTGTTGTGACCTCTTCACATGCCGGGCGCCGGGCCGCCCCCCGGTATATCGGCCGTCAGGGGCGGCAACCTGAGCGCCCGGCCCGGGCGTGCCCCTGGGAAGGTTCCGGGCGCGGGGCTTGGGAATCCGGTCCTGACAGCCAAGAGGCCGTCCCTCTGGCCGGTATTCTCCACAGCGGCAAGTCCCCGGAGGGCAACCGGGCACAGACCGCGGATCTCCCGCGGGGTCCGGCAATCGCGGAGAACACGCGAAGAACCCGGTCTGTCGCCGACCATACCAGCGGGTTCAGCAGGGCCTCAGCATCGGGACGTATATGCTGTCAGCATAGGGATCGGCTTTCGATCTGGAGGGCATTGCGCTAGCCGTTGCCACGGTCGCGCACCGGCAGATGAACGTGGCTCGACGTCACCGTATAGTCCAACACCCACAGCCCGTAGCGTCTCCCGGCCCCGAACGACCGGTGGCGTCAGCACCGGCGGTTGCGCGGGTATTTGAGGAGGAATTCCTGCTTAGCGCAGCGGCGTGTGATGTGCCAGACAGGGCCTGGCAGAAAGTAGCGGTTGGCACGCGGCATGGCGCTTCCTCCCTGAAGCCGTCATTTCTTCCATGAAAAAGCGTTTCTAAGCCCTGAGACGGTCTGATTCTACCCGATAAGCGCTTTGCCTTCATTGGGATGCGCGGGTC
>DATFLG010000198.1:0-7812 GCA_035267985.1 Gammaproteobacteria bacterium
TTCATCCGGGTCAACGACCAGCTGGTCACCAGCGTCCCCGGCATCCGGGCCCTGGGGGACGTGACCGGCGCACCCCAATTCACCCATGTCGCCTACGACCACTTCCGGATTCTGCGGACCAACCTGCTGGAAGACGGGGCCGCGTCCACCCGCCACCGGCCGGTGCCCTATACCATTTTCACCGACCCCCAGCTCGGCCGGGTCGGTCTGACCGAGCAGCAGGCCCGCGGCGAAGGTCGGCGCATCCGGGTGGCCCGGCTGCCCATGTCCGCCGTGGCACGGGCTCTGGAGACCGGTCACACCCGGGGATTCATGAAGGCGGTGGTGGACGCCGACAGCGACCGCATCCTGGGCTGCGCCATTCTCGGCGAACAGGGGGGCGAGGTGATGTCCATGATCCAGATCGCCATGATGGGCGACCTGCCCTATACGGCACTGCGGGACGGGGTGTTCGCCCATCCCACTCTGGCCGAGGCGCTGAACAACCTGTTCACATCCTTCCAGGACTGATGCGCCGGCCGCCCGCCGGCGCAGACGTCCGCAGCGCGCTGTAAGCGCCCGCAGCGGAGTCCTCGCGACACGGCTAGAAGTAATATTCCATGTTGATGTTGAACCGGGTATTCCAGCCGCCGCCCCCGGAAGCCTGGGCCATGGCGTCGCCGGCCCCGCCCAGCAGCGGCATGTTCTTGCCCTTGATCAGGTCCACATAGGTGTACACGGGACCGGCGTGAATGAGGCAGCCGGTGGTGTTGATCTTGGAGTCGGGCCAACCGCTCGTGGCCTTGTCCAGCAGGCTGAAATCGTTGTAGCAGGTCAGCTTGCGCACGGGACCCCAGGAGACCGGAAAGCTGCGCGCCACGTTGGCGATCCACAGGTTCCCCTCGGAGGCGACCAGATGGGAAGTGCCGAACGCCCCCATCAGCACCGAACCGTCACTCACCCCCGCGGGATTGTGGGGATTGTAACGGTAGCGCACCGCCTCCAGCTGCAGGTTCCACGGTCCGTAATAACCGTTGACGTGGGCGGCCGCCGCCCAGTGCTCTCCCATGCCGTGCGTGGTGGCATTGTAGAGCTGGCCCCATTCACCGGACAGCCCCAGCACCGCGCGGTCGCCCTTCGGCGCCCCGAAGGTATATGCCACCCGGGCGTTGAGCTGATTGGTCTCCTCGTTGGCCTGACTCCCCTGGGTGACCACGTCGAACGAATACCGGTCCAGCTTGGCGGGGTTGCCCCACTCCGCGTTCTTGAAGAATGCCAAATCCAGCTTCCAGGGCCCCTGTCTGCCCACGAATTTAAGGCCGGTGTCGTAGTCGTCCTCCAGACCCATGTAGTAGGGGACGCCGAACCAGTAATTGTGTGAGGCGTAGGGCAGCAGGCCGAAGGGCACCTGAGTGATGCCAACCTGCCCCTGCCACTGCTTGCTGAACTTGTAGCCCAGCCAGGCATGGTGCACCACGTTCATGTAGCTGTACCAGCGGTACTGGGCCGAAATCAGGATATTGTCCAGCGAGCCGTTGACGTCCAGGCGGAACAGGTCGAAACCCAGGTTCCCGCCTTTGCGCCGGTCGGCCTGGACGTAGCTCTTGCGGGCGTAATTGAGCCACAGCGCGCCGCCGATCTTGATCGGCCTGGCCTGACCGGCGGATTTCCCGGGGGCTTTGGACGCAGCCTTTGCCGCAGCCGCCGGCTTGCCGGTCCGGGTGCCGGTGCGCCGGCGCGCATAGGGCGTGCCGGTCACCGCGCCGGACACCGCCCCTTGCGCGGCCGGCTTTTTCCCCCGCTCCCCACCGGCTGCCTTGGCGGCGCCGGTCGCCGGCTTTCCCGGGGAGGGGCTGCGTTCCCGGACCTTCTTTTCCAGCGCGTTGAGCCGGGCCCGCAGCACCTCGATCTGCTTGAGCAGCGCCCGGGTGTCCTGCTGCCGGGCCCCCGCCGCCGCTCCCGGAAGGGCCAGCGCGGCGACCATCAATCCGACTGCGAGTCGGTGCTTCACGATGCCTCCTTCCCTGAGGGGGTGTCAGAGGATGTCCCCGTGACCGCGGCTCGCCCGGGGCTCAATCCGCCTTCGGCGGCAACCAGGCCTTGACCAGCTTGGGATGGTCCTTGATCCACTGCTGGGCGTTCTTGTAGGGATCCGAGCCCTTCTTGCGGTTCATGGCCATCACCTGCTCCATCTGGGCCGGGGTCCAGTGGAAATGAGCGAGAATGTAGTAGGCCTCCGGATCATCCTTCTTCAGACCCTTGCGAACGACCGTGTCGATGTCACCCCCGCTGCCGTAGACCTGCTTGGGATCCTTCAGATACTTCAACTTCCAGCGCGCGAACATCCAGTGGGGCGTCCAGCCGGTGACCACGATCCACTGGTGGTTGCGGATGGCATCCCCCAGCGCGGCGGTCATGGTGGCGCCGCTGCCCTGGACCAGGGTGAAGTTCTTCAGATCGTAGTCCTTGAGGACCTGCTGGGTCTTGCTCATGATCCCGGCGCCCGGATCGATGCCGATGATCTTGCCGTCGAACTTCTCGGCGTTCGCCTCCAGGTCGCTGATCGAGCCGATGCTGACGTAGTCGGGAACCACCAGACCGATGCGCGTGCCCTTGAGGTTGGGCCCCAGGTTCACCACCTTGTCCTTCACCTTGGCGTAGTACTGGGCATGGGTCGTGGGCAGCCAGGCGGCGGTCATTGCGTCCGCGTCGCCGCTGGCCACGGACTGCCACATGGCCGCCGCGCTCACCGCCAGCGTGGTCACGTTGTAGCCCCGCTGCTCCAGTACCGCCTTGATCACGTTGATGCTCGCCACCGCGCTGGACCATTCCACGTAGACCAGCTTGATGTTCTTGCCCGTGCTGTCGGGCGCGCCGCAGCCGCTCACGCCCAGGACGCTGACGGCCAGCACCAGCGCCGTCAGTGCCCGTGTCAGAATACCCCGGGATTTGGTTTTCATTGTCGCCTCCTTATTTTCTGCCGGATGCCCGACCCCCGATATGCTGGGTCACGCGATCGAGAATCATGGCCAGGACCACCACCGCGATCCCTGCCTGAAAGCCCTTGCCGGGCTCGAGGCGCTGGATCGCCTCCCAGACCTTCCCCCCCAGACCCTCGGCGCCGATCATCGCGGCGATAACCACCATGGACAGGGCCAGCATGATGGTCTGGTTGACTCCGGCCATGATAGTGGGCACCGCCAGGGGAAGTTGGACCTTGAACAGCTTCTGGCTGCCCGTGGAACCGAATGCGTCAGCCGCCTCGATCAGATCGGCCGGCACCTGCCGGATGCCCAGCGCCGTCAGGCGTATGGCCGGCGGCATGGCGAATATGACCGTGGCGAAGATGGCCGAAACCGGCCCCAGGCCGAAAAACGGTATGGCCGGGATGAGATACACGAACGCCGGCATGGTCTGCATGAAATCGAGAATCGGCATGATCACCCGATAAAAGCCCTTGGAGACCGCGGCCAGGATACCCAACGGAAGCCCGATGACAACGGCAATCAGTGTGGCAATCACCACCAGGGTGAGCGTCTGCATGGTCGGATACCACAACTGCACGTTCCACAGCAGCGCCAGCCCCAGCACCGTGAAGATCGCCAGCCTGCGGCCGGCCACCTTCCAGGCCGCAGCCGCGAACAGGGCGATCAGCACCCACGGCGGCAAAAACATCAGCCCGGCCACCATGGCGTGTATGCCGGTGCTGAGCACCGCGCTCACCGCCTTGGTCACCACCGCGAAGTGGGTGGTGAGGAAATCCAGCAGCCGGTTGATCAGGTCGGCCAGGGGGAATTGAGGTATCGTGATGTCCATCATGCAGCTCCCCTTTCCGCCAGGGCCTCCAGCACGCCGGCCTTGACCACCACCCCCAGCAGCTTGCGGTGCTCATCCACCACCGGCACGGCGCCGGACCATTCGGCCAGGATACCGATCAGCTCGGTGAGGGTGCTGTCCGGCCCGACGGTGGGCAACTCGTGTTCGATGACCTGCTCAATGGTCTTATCGCCCCGCTTCAGGGCTTCGCTGACGGCATCAACCCGGACCATGCCCACCAGGGTGTAGTCACGTTTCACCACGAACAGGGTGGACAGGTTCTCGTCGCCCATCTTGTGCAGGGCGGTCCGCGGACCGTCGCCCGGATACCCTACCACCCGGGCACGGGCCATGACCGCCCGGGCGGTCAGGACCCGGGTCTTGTCCACGTCCTCCACGAACCGCTCCACGTAAACGTCCGCAGGGCTGGTGAGGATCTCCTCCGGCGTGCCGATCTGGACGACGCGACCGTCCTTCATGAGGATGATCCGGTCGCCGATCTTCAGAGCCTCGTCCAGATCGTGGGTAATGAACAGGATAGTCTTGTGCACCCGCTCCTGCAGGGAGACGAGCTCGTGCTGCATGTCCCGGCGGATCAGCGGGTCGAGCGCGCTGAACGCTTCGTCCATGAGCAGAATGTCCGGATCCACCGCCAGGGCCCGGGCCAGACCGACGCGCTGCTGCATGCCGCCGCTGAGCTGCCCGGGGGTGGCCTGCTCCCAGCCCTCCAGCCCTACCAGCTTCAGGGCTTCCCGGGCCCGCTCCGTGCGCTGCCCGGCCGGAACGCCCTGCACCTCCAGCCCGTACTCCACGTTGCTTATCACGTTGCGATGGGGAAACAGGGCGAAATGCTGGAAGACCATTCCGAACTTGGTGCGCCGCAGCTCCAGCAGATCCCGGCTGTTGAGGGCGCAGATATCACGACCGTCGATGGACACCGTGCCGAAGGTGGGCTCGATCAGGCGGTTCACGCACCGGATCAGCGTGGACTTGCCGCTGCCGCTCAGGCCCATGACCACCACGGTCTCGCCGGCAACCACGTCGAAGGACACGTCGGCCAGGCCCACGGCCTGACCGGTCTCGTTGAATATGCGTTCCTTGTCCGCGCCCTGTTCGAGCAGCGCCTGGGCCCGTTCCGGCTCGGAACCAAAGATCTTGGTCAACCCCTGGACCCGGATCTTGATCTCCCCGGCCACTTCGGCCCGAACGCTCGGGGCTGTATCTGCCGGGGCCTCCGGAGAAGCGACCGTATCGGCATCGGCTCCGAGCGGCGCCCGGATCATCTTTTCCTGAGACATGGGCATGATCTCTTTGCTGGTCTGAGGACGTGACCGGCTCTGGGCTCGATGGGCGCTGCATCGAGCGCGGTTCGGATCTGACACGGGACCCGCGCCGGGCGAAGCCTTGCCGGATACTGGATCGAACGGTTCCTGCGCAACTCAATTGTAGGGGACCCGGCCACTGAGGGCCAAATGCCCGGGCCGGTTCTACAGCGGCCTTGCAACCCATGGCGATTTTCTATACTTGGTGTACCTAAGCCGCTGCTGCGCCGGTACATTCTGCCGCAGCGACGGGCTTGTCCACAAATCCGGCCCACTGCCAGGAGCACCACATGGCCTCATCCCCCGCACAGACCGGCGGCGGCAGTTTCGCCGTCAAGGACTGTGCCCTGATTTCCATTGCCACCGGCAAGCGCGCCTTCGTGCTCAAGGAGCTCAAGGACACCCTGCAGGAGATCGGTCCCGACAGTGTGTACTATCACTTCTGGGGCAGCCTGCTCGAACCCCGCTTCGAGGAAAGGGAATACAATAATGATTTCGCCGCCTGGGCACGCCACGACCTGCATCACGACGGGCTTGCCGAGCGTCTGGCGGTGATCGACCCCACCGAGCTCGAAGACCTGGAAGCGTTGCGTCAGGAACTGGTGGAAGTCATGGAGGAGGTCTTGGACACGGACGCCTCCGTGCACTGGGTGCGGGCCGAGCGCCCCTTCGACTTCATCCGTTCCCAGATTGTGGTTTTCGACACCCACCGGCGGGTGGACCGTCCCGAGGAGCTGCCTGAGATGCTCACCCGCATATCCCCGAGCAGTGTGTTCTACCATTTCATCGACGCCCGCCGCCGGCTGCCGGACCATGACGACGACTTTTCCCAATGGCTGGCCGGCTTCGGTCCTGTTCACGACCCGTTGCGCGAGCGCTTCGACGCCATTGATCCCTATTTCGGCAGCCTCATGGAGCTGCGCGATGAGCTGACGCAGATCGTGTCGGACTACTTCCGGTGAAGCCTTGATGTCGAGTCTGCTGCAAGACTACGCCGCGGTGGCCGGCGAGGACGTGATCGAGCACCTGCGCCAGCTCGCCGCACCGCTGGCGGGCAGGAAGGTGATCCACGTGAACTCCACCCGCAGCGGCGGCGGCGTGGCCGAAATACTCGCCAAGCTGGTTCCCCTGACCCGGGAGCTGGGCCTGGAGGTGGACTGGGAGGTCATCACCGGCGGCCCGGACTTCTACCGCTGCACCAAGAAGATGCACAACACCCTCCAGGGCAATCGGGAGGACATCTCGCCGGAGCTGCTGTCGGTCTACGAGGACACCAACGCCGAGGGGGTGGCGGGGCTGCGCGAGCGCCTGGAAGCCGCCGACTTCGTGTTCATCCACGATCCCCAGCCGGCGCCGTTTCTCACCCACTGCCCCGACCGGCGCGGCAAATGGATCTGGCGCTGCCATATCGACGTCAGCCACCCTTACCGGCCGGTGTGGAAATACCTGCGCCGCTACATCGCGCCTTACGACGCCAGCATCTTCTCCCTGGCCGGCTTCGCCCAGATGCTGCCCCATATCCAGTACATCGTGCCGCCGAGCATCGATCCCCTGAGTGAAAAGAACATGGACCTGTCCGAGGAGGAAGTCACCGCCGTGTACCGGCGCTTCACCCTGGCCCCGGACCGCCCCCTGCTGCTGCAGGTATCGCGCTTCGACCGCTTCAAGGACCCCATCGGCGTGATTCATGCCTATCGGCTGGCCAAGCGGTTCGTGCCGGGGCTGCAGCTGGTCCTGGCCGGCGGCACCGCCACGGACGACCCCGAGGGAGAACAGGTGCTGTCCGAGGTCCGGGAGCTGGCCGGCGGGGACCCCGACACCCATATCCTGCTGCTGCCCCCCGATGCCCACCGGACCATCAACGCCCTGCAGCGCAGCGCCGATCTGGTGCTGCAGAAATCCCTGCGGGAGGGGTTCGGACTGACGGTGACCGAAGCCATGTGGAAGGGCAAGCCGGTGATCGGCGGCAATGCCGGCGGCATACGGCTGCAGGTGATCGATCACCATACCGGCTTTCTGGTCAACACCCCGGAAGGGGCCGCCCTGCGCATCCGTTACATGCTGCACAACCGGGAGCGCACGGCGGAGATGGCGGCCAAGGCCCGGGATTTCGTCAAGGACAACTTCCTGCTGACTCGTCAGCTGCGCGAATACCTGACCATCATGGTGGCGTTGCAGTTCGAAGCTCGCGACCGGATCGAGCTGGAATAGGGAAACGTCCGCCGCGAACGCGCGGTCGTACAATCAGGAAAAGGGAGTACGCATGATCTACACCGCCACCGCGGTCTGGCCCGGAAGGCCGTATCCTCTGGGCGCCACCTGGGACGGCGAAGGGGTGAACTTCGCCCTGTTCTCCGAGCATGCCGAGCGCGTGGAACTGTGCCTGTTCCACGCCAAGGGCCGCCGCCAGGTGGAGCGCATACCCATGTCCTGGCAGACCGATCAGGTCTGGCACTGCTACCTGCCCGAAGCACGCCCCGGCCTGCTGTACGGCTACCGGGTCTACGGCCCTTATGCACCGAGCCGCGGACATCGCTTCAACCCCAACAAGCTGCTGCTGGACCCCTACGCCAAGGACATCGTCGGCCCCATGCGCTGGAGCGATGCGCTGTTCGGATACCGCATCGGCAACCCCCAGGAAGACCTGTCCATGGACCGGCGCAACAGCGCCTCGGGGGTGCCCAAGTGCCGGGTA
>DATFLG010000199.1:0-5442 GCA_035267985.1 Gammaproteobacteria bacterium
TCGCCGACAGAATCAACCCGATCAGCCCACCGGCAATCCCCAGCTGCAGGCCCAGCGCCGGCAGGATGGGAAACACCAGCCCGCCCCCCAGCCCCCCGATGAAGGTCACCACGCCGATGCGACGACTGGCCGCCAGGGCGCTCGGAGTCTGCCAGCTCAATGGAACATCCCGTTCATGAAGCGCAATGGATCAAACCCGGCACTTTGAGGGGGCCGGCTGCCGACCCGGGTGGGCAACACCCGCCCATTCAGCGGGCCCGCTCCTGGCCATCAGCGCACCAGCAGCATCAGGCCCAGGAGGATGAGCAACAGGAAGGCGATGCGGCGCATCACCAGGGCGGGCACCCGGTGGGCCACTTTCAGCGCCAGATGGGCCGAAAGCGCAATCACCGGCAGGGCCAGTGCCCCCAGCAGCAGCATCTGCCCCGTCATTCCCCCCTGCAGGGCCAGCCACACGATGCGCCAGGCCGTGGCCACCACGAACACCACCAGCAGGGTGGCGCGGATGGTGGCCACCGGCAGGGGTTGTCGGTAAAGATAGAAAACAAACGGCACCGGCGCGCTGAACAACCCCGCGAACACGCCCCCGGCGAACCCGGCCAGCACGCCCCACACGGGACGGCTTATCCGCTCGAAAGGATGGGGTCGGGCGATCAGCAGCAGTCCCGCCAGGGCAATGAACACCCCCAGGGCGTGGCGCAGCAGCACCGGCGCGTTGCCCTCTATCTGATGCAGGGCGAACAGGCCCAGAACCACGCCGGGCACCATACCCGCTGTCAGCTGCACGGCTGCCGGACGGTCAATGTGGGGATGGTGGGTGCGTAGCACCCACAGGCCGTTGGCCACCCCGAACAGGCTGATCACCGCCGCCGTGAACGACACCGGCGCCAGGGCCAGCGCCGTGGCCGCGCCCATGACTATCAGCCCCAGGGCGAAGCCGGTGAGAGCCTGCACGAAGCTGGCGATAGCGACGATACCGAGGTATGCCGCGGTGGCGGAGACGGTCAGGGACAAACAGGAATCTCCAGTGGGAGCTGGGTTGCTGCCGGTGCCCCCGATTGCGAGCGCGCACTAGCGGTGCTCTCTACGCCCGCCCGTCGCCCTAATGCAGAACACGTCCAAGGCGATCCCGGACGCACGGATGTGGATAAACAGCGACCCTCACTGCAAGACGGCACGCAACAGCCCTTACTCAGAAAGGCGGAAAAAAACGTAGCCGCCCTGCTCCTTGTGCTCTGGAAACCGGTATTCCAGGGCCCGGAGCGCGCGCCGCAGTGCGCGTTCCTTTGGCGATGCACGCTCGCCCGCCCGGACACCCGGCCCCCGGGACTGCCATAGCACGCACTCCACCTCATGCCTGCGCAGTTGCGCGAACAGGGAGCCGGCATCTGGCACGTTTGGAAAAATGCCCGAGGTAATACCTGGATGATCCACAGCCAATATCGCGTTTCGGGCGAAATTCAAATCAAGTGGCGCCGCAATCCATGTAAACATTCGTCGGCCCGCAGGGCACAGGCGCTGCCATCTGTGAAGGTAGCCCTTCATACGCGACGACATTACTGTCGATGTATAGGCGAAGTATCGTTCATTCATGGGAAACCGCAGCAAGGATCTCCGTGCGGATGCCATTACGGCTCTATCGGGCAAATGGTAACCGAACAACAGCGTGACGGCGACCAACACGCCGCCGAGCGACCCGTTTATCCATGTCGTTCCGCCCTGGCGGCCGAAGCTCGTTCCATAATGCCCGACCACGAGCAGCGTAACGATCCCCGGCACCACCACCATGATCGGAGCACTGTACCGTATAACGAGCCGCATCGGCTCCAACCCCGCCAATATGAAGTAACTGGCCACCGCAGCCCCGCCCGCCGCTAGCACCACTGGTCCCCATTCAGCTGCAGACTGGCGGCTTCGTCCAACCAGGGAGAATAAAGTGACGGCAACTGCAGCCAGCACCAAAAGGACAAGACACGTGTAGTACAAACTCGTGCCCCCAAATCCAATCGGGCTCAGGGAGAACAAGTCCGAAACGCCCTTGTGCGGTCCTGGGGCCGGGGACGCCACGGTCCCGGAATAAAGCTTGCTTACGACCCGTCCGACAATCATAACCAGCTTGTCGCTGTACAAGGACCACCAGACGGAAAGGAGAATCAGCGCCGTCGCGCCGGCCACTGACAGTGATACGATCCACCTGACGGCCCGTTTCGCAAGAAGCAGCGCGGACAGGTATAACAAACAGAAAAATAGCGGCACAAAGAAGGCAAATGTGAACTTGAGCGCCACCAGCATCGCAAGAAACAGCCCCAGGGCGATCGAAGGGCCCAAGATCGAGTCCGAATCTTGAAGTCCGAGGATCTGCAAGGCGGCATAAATGAGGCCGAGGGTAGCGAGACTTCCTGCGTACAGTGCCGATACATTCGCATATTGCGGATTAATTGCGACGAACGCCGCCAGGGCCCCCAGTCGCCACAGCCAGCCCGCGCCAGCGATCCGCCCAATGGCGTCAATCAACAGACCACTGACCAGAAAGCACAATACGGGATCGAAAAGATTGACGTAATACGGAGACAGGAAGGCGACGACGAATCCCTGCATGAAAGTCTGTGCCCCAAGGCTGTCGGCACCCAGTACCGAGAAGGGGTTGCCGGCAAGCGACCCGGTATCAAGCATCCGCATGAGCCGTGGAAGATAGGTCTGGAAGTCGTCGTGGTAATTGAACGTGAAAGTGGGGCTGACCATCGCCATCAAACCCGCCGTAAGCGCAATCATCAGCCAGACATGGAAATTCCCCCGCGATGGAAGGAGGCGGGCAGCGAGTTCACCAAGCGTATTCTTCCGGAAGCCTCCATGAAGCGCGAAACGGCGCCCGGCCCCGGCGGCCATGACCGCCACCATAATCAGGCCCGAGATGAGGATTGCGGCAAGAAACCAACGGCTTGCGACACCGATCACATTGAGGAATCCGCCGATGGCCACCCAGGCGGCGGCACCGAGCGCCGTCGCATAACCATAGTGGATCCGCCGTCCCGGATGCAGCCAACGTGCAGCCATAAGCCCCCAGCCACATAGGGACACTGCGTAGGCGGCGAGGAACGCAGTTGACAACGCAACATATGCCGGCATCCCGCTCTCCGATATGCGGTTGATTATTGTTCCGGGGGGACCAGCCGACTGTACCATGGCAGCGGTGCAGCGCAAGGCTCCGCCTTATGTCCGCGCCGTCCACAGGCCGCAAACTGTTGAACACCAGACGAGACCGATAGCCCTTCGTGCAGCGAAGACGGGATATTGGAAGGTTGGGAAGAGACTCCCAGGTGGCGAACAGGGATCAGACTCCGCCGCCCCCGGGCCCGGCCTTATCGCAGGTCGACAGCTACCGAGGTACACCGGCCGGGGCGCGGAGACGACCCGCAGAGCGCGGTCGGCCGCCGGCGTTCGGTTTCCAGCACCATCTCCAGCCCGTGACCACGCGATAAAGGGGTCGGTGACAAATGATTCGCATTTGTCACCGACCCCTTTCTAGTGTTTTTTGAAGACGGCAGCGGGAGACATTCCCGCCGCCGACAGGCTCGCTACTGGGTCTGACCGTTGGGCTCGACCGTCTCGAAGGCCGAAAACTCCACGTCGGTGCGCCGGTTGGGGCTCAGGCATTGAATGAGCGCCTGGCCGCGCTGGCCTTCGCAGGCGACCTTGGGCTCACTGGACCCCACCGCGGAGACGTCGATGGTGTCGGCCGAAACCCCCTGCTGGACAAAGTAGTCCTTGACCGCCTGGGCGCGCTGCATGGACAGCTTCTGGTTGTAGTCGGCGGGCCCGATCCGGTCGGCGTGACCCACGATACGGATAGACGGGCTGTGGGCGTTGCGCAGGGTCTGGGCGATCCGGTCGAGCTTCTCCTTGCCTTCCGGGGTGAGCTCGGCCTTGTCGAACCCGAAGTACGCATCAGCCGACAGGCTGATCTTGCGCATGGTCGGCGGCGCGGGCTCGGGCTCCATGGCCGCCACGGGCGCGGCCTCGGGCTCCTTGCTGCTGACCAGATTCGGCTCGCACTCCTGTATCGCGGCAGCGGCGGACCACTGACTGGTGTGCCAGCATTCCCCGGAGCTGTTGCGCACGATGGTACCCGCGCTGTCGGTCAGGTAGCCGCTGGCAGCGCGTGCGCCCCCGGCACTCAACCCGAGAATCAATAGCATAGCGAAGCCGGCCGCAAACATAGCCGCGGCCTGGACGTTGCGACATTGGATATTCATGATCAGATCCCTCTTGCGGTGAAGTGTCCGTCCTGTGAAAAATCGTTGTACCCTCCCTTATACCGCGTCAGGGGCAACGTTCTTCTAACGTTAAGTATAGTAGACAATTGCAGCGCGCCGGACGCGCGCTGCTGAAAAGAGGTCAGGCGTTCAGGGCTGCGCGCCGGGCCCGGGCAAACGGGCTTTCCCGCAGCCAGCGGGGGAAGGACTCCACCAGCCGCGTATCGCCCTGGGCGCGGATGAGACCCTCGCGCAGCGCCGCCTCCATCTCCAGGTCCCCCACCCACACCCGGGTGAGGGAGCACAGGTCGCAGGTGACCACCATGTCCACCTCCAGACCGGGGTCGGTGAGACACAGCTGCGCCCCTTCCGGTTCGGCCACCAGCCACCACAGGCGCTTGCCCTTGGGCCCGTCGGTGAAACGGAACTGGACCACCACCCGGTCTCGCCTGCCGGTCAGCAGCCCGGCATCCAGGGTGCGCCGGATGTCCCACATGAGCAGACCCGCGTCCAGATCCTGGGGATCCACGGTGCTTTCCACCCAGCGCGCGCCCCACATGCCGATGAGCTGAAGGATGGGCTGCAGCTCCTGACCGGCAAGAGTGAGCCGGTATTCCACGTTGCGTCCATCGCTGTCCGCCACCCGCTCCACGATGCCCGCCTCCTCCAGGGTGCGCAGACGCTTGGCCAGGAGGCTGGGGGACATCAGCGGCACGCCGCGGCGGATGTCATTGAAGCGGGTGCTGCCCATGACCAGCTCGCGCACCACCAGCGGCGTCCAGCGCTCCGCCAGGACCTCGCAGGCTTTGGCCATGGGGCAGAACTGTCCGTAGCCACCTTTCATAGTGACTCAAGATTAGTCCGCTACGGGGTGGCAGACCAGTACAGATCCTGGACTGGACGGCGGCGCCCGACGCGCTAGCTTGGAGCCCTCCACAAGGGAGACTACGGGGGAATTCGTCATGAATACCGTAAACACTGACACGACGGCTGTGGACCGGCTTTCCGACGTACTGCGCGGCGAGCTGCTGAAGCCCGCCCATCCCGGCTACGAGGACGCCCGCCGTCTCTGGAACGCCATGATCGACAAGCATCCCACCCTCATCGCCCGTTGCCGGGACGCCGACGACGTGATGCACGCGGTGAACTTCGCCCGGGACCACGGCCTGCCCCTGGCGGTGCGGGGCGG
>DATFLG010000200.1:0-15509 GCA_035267985.1 Gammaproteobacteria bacterium
CTCCTGCAGGGCGCGCAGGGGGCCGTGGTTGTCGATGATGCCGTTGTGCACCAGGGCCAGGCCGGAGCCGCTCATGTGCGGGTGGGCGTTGTCCTCGGAGGGCGCCCCATGGGTCGCCCAGCGGGTATGGGCGATGCCGACCCGGCCGGACAGGGCGCCCACCGCGGGATCGCCGGCCAGCTCCGAGATCTTGCCGGTGCGCCGCACCCGCTCCAGGCCGTTGGCGCCCAGGACCGCGAGCCCCAGCGAGTCGTAGCCGCGATACTCCAGACGCTGCAGCCCCTCCCACAGGAGGGGGGTGACGCTGCGCTCGCAAACCGCGCCGATGATGCCGCACATGGTGATCCCGCCCCTTGACCGGCCGCTTCCCGGTCCGGATCCGATCCTCGCCGGGGGTGTCTATCTACCCATGCGGCCTCCCGCACATTTCGTCAAGGCCCGTGTGCAGCGGCCTCCGGACTGTCAAACCGCTTTACGCACCGGGCGGGCGGAGGCCTTGCCGGCCCCGCCAATGTCAACGGGCTTTCCATTCGGGTCCCGGACCCGCCGCGGTCCCAACCGTAAGGGGCTGTTTCCGCGGGGGCATTCCGTTTTGGTCCGGGGTTTGCAGAAATAGGGATCGGGAAAGGGAGGGGGTCCGGCGGCGCCGTGGCCCTATCCGGAAGCCGAAGCAGGGATGCAGGCACGAGAGTCCTTGCCGATGGCGGGGCACGGACACTGGAGGCCCAGGATGACCCGGCTCCCTCCCCAGCGGCCTGTTCGGCCCGGGACTGCTCCGCCTAACCCGGAGCCTGTCCCGCAGGAAGTGCTGACCGTTTTACGGGGCCCGCGGCTCCCGTCCTCCGCCCGTCCGGTCTCCCGCCCGGCCGGCCTACGCGGCAGGCACGGGTCCGGCGGGCCCCTTCTTTTTGCCTACTCTTCCAATTGATACTTCTTGATTTTCCGCCAAAGGGTGGACTTGTTGATCCCCAGCAGCTCGGCCGTCAGGGCCCGGTCCCCCTCGGTTTCCCGCAGGGTCTTCCGGATGAAATAGGCCTCAACGTCCTCAAGGCTCTGTGGCGAAATCAGGTCGAGGGGCTTGCCACTGCCCTCCCGCACCGCCTGCAGC
Source organism: Gammaproteobacteria bacterium (assembly GCA_035267985.1). Taxonomy (GTDB): domain Bacteria; phylum Pseudomonadota; class Gammaproteobacteria; order DATFLG01; family DATFLG01; genus DATFLG01. The sequence continues at coordinate 1,109 of DATFLG010000200.1, forward strand.
TCCTGGGGTAGAACCTCCGCATCAATCTTGTCGCCCTCGGCCAGGATGATCATCCGTTGGACCAGGTTCTCCAGCTCGCGCACGTTTCCTGGCCAGTCGTAGCGGAGCAAGGCACCGAGCACCTGGGTGGTCATCCCTTTTACATCCTTGCCCAGCTCGCGGGCGAACTTGTGGATGAAGAACTGGGCCAGAAGGGGGATGTCTTCGCGCCGCTCCTTCAGGGGGGGAATGGAGATCTCGATGACCTTCAACCGGTAGTAAAGATCCTCGCGGAAACGCTGCTCCTGAATCATTTCCGGGAGGTCCTGATTGGAAGCCGCGATCACCCGCACATCCGTTCCTCGCGGCGCCGTATCGCCCATGGCGTAGTAGGTGCCGTCCTGCAGAACGCGCAGGAGCTTGGCCTGCAGCGACAGGGAGGCGTTGTTGATTTCGTCCAGGAAAATCGTCCCGCCATTGGCCGCCTCGAACAGACCGGGCTTGGACTGATCGGCCCCGGTAAACGCCCCCTTCTTGTAGCCGAACAGCTCGCTCTCGATTAGGTCTTCGGGGATGGCGGCACAGTTGATGGCCACGAACTGACCGGACGCCCGTTGGCTCTGGTCATGGATCTGGCGGGCCACCAGCTCCTTGCCGGAGCCGGAGTGCCCGCCGATGAGAACGCTGCAATCGTAGGCGGAAGCCGCGTCGATCAAACGCTGAACCTGGACCATGGCCTGAGATTGCCCCACCAGCGTTGAATCAGCGAATAGGCGCTTTTCCGCCCGCAGCCGTTGGTTCTCCTGGCTCAGACGGGTGTGTTCGAGGGCACGCTCCACGGTATGGAAAAGCTCGGCGTTATCGAAGGGTTTGCGGATATAGTCAAAGGCCCCGCTTTTAAGGGCATCCACCGCCGACTCCACCGTCCCATACCCGGTGATCATGACCACCTGGGTGCCAGGATGCTGGGCCTTCAGGTAGCGGAGGACGTCAAGACCATCGACGCCGGGCATCTTCAGATCGGTGACCACCACCTCCGCCGGAGTGCGCTCCAGCTCGTCAAGGGCATCCTGGGAGCTGGTGAAGGATTGCACCTCCGCTTTCAAAGGCTCGAGAACGCTCGCCACCAGCTCGCACATGTGGCCATCGTCCTCGCACACCACGATCCGCGGCCGATCCGTATCCGGCGATTCCTGCGACGGCGTGGGGGTCACCAGCTGCTCGGCCAAGGGCTACTCCTCCTCTGAATGGGTCTTGGCGACAGGAACCTTGATCACGAACCGGGCCCCTTCCCTGTACTCCGAGTCGTAGACAATGAATCCCCCGCGCTTGGAGAGCATGGCCTGGGAGATGGATAGGCCGAGGCCGCTGCCATCGCCGACATCCTTGGTGGTAAAGAAGGGATCGAAAATCCGGCTGCGGATCTCGGGGGAGATGCCTGGCCCGTTATCCTCCACTGAGGCCCCAACAGTCCCGCCGCTTTCGCGCCAGGTCTGGATCCGCACCCGCGGCGCGGGGTGACTCTTCAATGCCTGGATAGCGTTCAACATCAGATTGGTCAGAACGATGTCCAGTTCGCCGCAGCCGCCTTCCACATCGGGCAGATCGGGATCGAGATCGAGGTCCACCTCGACGTTGTACCGCTGCAGCCGACAGTTCAGAAAGGTCTCGTTCACCTCCCGGACCAGGGTATTCAGGGCGCATGTATCCCCAAGGCACTGGTCCTTGCGGGCATAGTTCAGCAGATCCTGAATGATGCGCGAGCACTGCTTGGCCTCTTCGGCGACCACGCTGGTGTAGTGACTCATCTTTTCGGGGCTGTCGGTGTTGGCCTCCATGAGCTGGGAATAGCCCAGGATGTTTCCCAACGGCGTGTTGAGCTCGTGGGCCACGCCCGCGGCCAGCTGCCCCATGGCAACCAGCTTTTCGCGGTTGTAGACGCTCTCCTGGAGGTGCTTGTACTCGGTGATGTCCTGGAGCGTTACCACCGCCGCCATATCCGTGTCCTCGCCGGTCAGGAAGGACAGGTTGATGGAGATCGCCCGCGGCTCGTTGCCGATGGTCAGGGTGATTTCCTGGTTGCGGACCGGCCGCTTGTACAGGAAGGCATCCCGGAGAAGGCTGCGATCCCCCTCGTTCAGCTTGAGAAGCTCGAAAAGGTTTTGCCCCTCGAGCGCTTCCTGGGGGGACTCCATCATCTCCTCGGCCTGCTTGTTGACCGTGTTGATCAACAGATTCTCGTCGATGCTGATGAGGGCCCCCGGAAGGCTCTGCAGTAAGGCCTCGATCTTGTTCCGCTCCGCTAGGACCTTGTTCTGGCACTCCTCCACATAGTTGAAAGTCGAACGCAGGTTGGCGATCATCCGGTTGAAGTCATCGATGAGGGCCTCCACCTCGGGGTCGGTGGTTCCCGAGTCTGCCTCAACGGTCATGAGACAACCGTCCTGGGCCTCCCGGATCTTCTCCTGAAGCAACCGCATCCGTTCGGTTCTCGATGGCTTGGATTGGGGCCGGGCCTGGGTAATCCCCAGGGCCCACAATCCCAGGCCGCCGCCAAGAAAAAGCCCGGCGGACGCATCCGCCGGGCCATTCCCAAACCCTGTCAGCCACGTGGCGAATCCGCTCACCACCCCAAGGGCCAACCCGCCTAGCCAGGCGGGTTGGCCCCGGATCGCCCGAGCGGTTTCTCGCACGCGCTGCCAGCCCAACCAACGGGGATAGCGCATGGCAAACCTCCGAAAGTGATCAGAAGATGACCTGAAGGCCGGCGGTCACCTGATCGTAGTCCTCGAGCGGCGGCACGCCCCGTCGCGGCTTGTCGAAGTCGATATGGGCGTACTCCAGGGTCGCCTTCAGGGCCTGACCATCAATGTAATAGTTGAATCCGCCGCTGTCCCAGGTCTGATCATAAAAGCCGGAATCGATGTTGTAGTCGGAATCCTCATGGCGATAGAACAGCTGCAGCCGTCCGATGCCCATCTTGCCGGGGAACAGGTAGCCGGCCTTGGCGTACCAGCCGTCGAGCTCGCTGGTCAGCGGCAGGTCCGGATCGGGATTCTTGTTGATGGCGTCGCCGACGCTGTAGTCCATGTAGGCCCCGGAGAGGGTCGGCGTCCCCCAGTCGTAGGGGTATTCGAAGAACACGTCCGCCGTCCAGGCGGAGTAGTCCTTCATGTCTTGCTGGTTGGGGTAATCGGCGTAGGCCACATCGGCCTGGTAGTCGTAGCCCGCCCCGATGGTAAGCACGCGCTTGGTGCCGAGGTAGGTCCCCTTGTAGCCATACTGGTATTCCGGATCAAGCAGGGAAAGATGCACCCGGCCGGTTACCCGGGGGGCGTCCTTGGCGACCGCATCCGCTTCCCGGCCATCGGCCACCATCACCCGGTACTGCACCATGGCGTCCATGAGGTTGCCCCACATGGCCACGCCCACGTCCCGGGTGCGGCCGAACGGGGTGTAGGCGATGGTCTCCGCCCGATCCAGGGTCAGCGGCTCGAGGCAGGCCTCGAGGTTCTCGCGGGTGAAGGTCTGCTTGAACTTGCCGACGATGAAGCGCACCGGATCCGAAAAGTCAAAGGTCAGATAGGCGTCCCGGTAGTACACCGGATCGCCGGTGGTCACCGTCTGCCCCTTGCCGTCACTGGTGGCCTCAAACTGGGCGTAGAAGCCGATGCGGTTGGACACCTGCCCTTGCAGAGTCACCCGGTTGCGACGCAGAAAGAAATCGAATTTGTCGCCGTTGTCGTTCACGGAGGTGTATTCGCGATACTGGCCCCAGAACTGGACACCGTAATTGAGCGTGAGGAAGCCCTCATCCCCGTATTGGATGGTAGGACCGGCCTGCGCGCTCCCGGCTCCGCTCAGCAGCGCGATGGCGCCGCTCAGGGCCAGCGCGCGGAAAGGCCCCTTATGCCCCTTGCTCGGGTAGTCTGCTGCCACGTTGATTGTGCGTTGGCTCATCGGTAAATCCCCCTGAAACCCTGTCCGGTCCGGAATCATTCACCCACTCCCTGATACTGCGAGAGCAGCCCGGAGATCTCGTTCTTCTTGTGGCACCCCCCGCAGGTCTTCTGCGGCGCCGTCCGGGGATCGGCCACCAGGTTCTGGTGGGCGATGTTCTTTACCATCAGACGGGGATTGCCCTGGTGGCAGCCGTCACAGGAGTAGTTGACCTCGCTGTGCTGCGGGTGCCAGGGGCTAGACGTCTTGTCCTGGCCCGGCTTGGGCCCCCGATTGCTCTTGTTGTGGCACTTGAAGCACGAGGTTGCGCCCAGCCCGCAGGCGTTGGCCACCCGGATCGGCGCCTGGTCGATGACGCCATGGTGGATTTTCGCCAGGACGCTGCTCCCCCAGCCCGCACCGCCGGACCCGGCAGCTGTTGTCGAGGGGGTGCTGGCGGTATCCGACGTTGCCTCCAGGGCGAGGAGTCCCGCCGCGGCCACCATCGCCACACCCAGAACACCGACAGCCCCCATCGCGAGGCGCCGCTTGGCCTGCCCCACCCGGTCTTTCGATTCCCTCATGGATTCCCCTCCGTCTGGACCGCTTTGTCTGCCCCTGGCAGATCCCGTTTGGATGCCCGATCGCTGGCGGCCTTGATTTCCGCCTCGGTCAAGCCGCCGCTGCACATGCATACCGGCCCCTTCTGGCCGTACTTCAGCTCCGGCCCGGTCCCAGCGCCCGCCGCATCCGGGCCACCGTCGCTAGCGCAGCCGGCGATGCCCAACAGGCAAAGTCCGATGACAGCTGCTGTGTCCGGAATTCGCATGGTTGTCCTCCTCAACCGGGCACCCCAGCCGTAGCAGCTACCGTGCCAAAAGAAAAATATTTTATTTTCAGATTACTATGAAAAACCCTGGGCGGCATTACGTTGCATTGACGGGTTGACCCGGCGGCTGCGCTGCTTTTGCAACGATCGGCTCACGGGGGAAGCGGGACACGCTTGCGCAGGACCTCGAAACGGGTGGCCTGGGCTCGCTTGTAGGCTGTCTCCAGCAGGCGCTGCGTGGCCGGGTCCATCTTGTCCTTCTGGCGGAACATGTACCGGAAAAGCCGCTCGTAGTGGCGCTGCGGCGCGGCGTCCAGCCAAAGCGCCACCTTCCATCCCGATCCCGCCGGCCGAGCCGCTTTGCCCGAGAGCTCGATGCGCTCCCCGGGGTCGAGGCGGGTATCGAAGATCTCCCGGGTCATCTCGACGTCCGCCTTCCAGCCGATCACCGCCTTGTCCAGCCGCTTCCGGACATCCCCGGCGGGGCCGATCAGAAGCAGCCGGGCGAACAGCTTGGGGGTGAGGTAGGTGGGCAGTTTATGGCCGGCACCGCTGTTGGCGACGGCGGCCGTGACCCGGTACCCGCCGGCCCCATCCCCCTCGGCCCGCAGGGAGGCGCTGACGCCCTTGCGGACCATGGCGGGATCGTGGATGCCCCGCCAGCGGTGGGCGCCGTCGGGCATGTGGCAGGACTGGCAGGTCACGCCCTGATCGGCATACCGGGAGGCCCGCCATTCCCGATAGGTGTTCTCGCGGAGCTTGCCGTTGAGGGAGGGGCCGTCGTCGGGGAACTGGTGACAGCCGGCGCAGAACCGGCTGTTGCGGAAGGCCTCGCGCCCCGCGAAGCCGTGATGGGGCGCTCTGTCCGCGGGCAGGGCGTCGGCCTTGGGCGGGCCGAAGCGCCGGTGCCCGCGAACGTGGCAGGCGGCGCACACCAGCCCCTTGCGGTGCAGGTCGGCGGGCACGTAATCCGGCCGCGGGTCGGACGGCCCGCCCGGCCAGCCGAGGTCCTGCCCCGCCAGGGCCTTCTGCTCGGCCAGCGGCGCGTGGCAGTTCATGCAGGATTTCACCTGCTCGGGCGTCTTGACCCGAAATTGCCACCACACCCCCGGTCCCATGGTCCGGCTGTGGAGGCTGGACTGCCATTGCTTGAACTGACGCGGATGGCAGGCGCGGCAAGCCTCGGAGCCGAGCGAGGCTTCCAGCGGGGTGAAGTCGGCCGGGGGGGCGCCCTGCGGGGCGAGGGGACGTTTCCAGAAACGCTCCAGGAAATCCGGTCCGCCCTCCTCCGGACCGGTCCCCGGGAGCAGGAACCGGCTGGCCGCCCCGCCGATCAAAAGCAGGAGAAGGAGCCCGCCGCCGATGACGATCCCGCGCTTCAAACCCTGGCTCCTCCACCTTGGTCGGGCCACCCGCCGGTTGCCGCCAGTCCCCGGGCGCAAGCGTGGCATACGGCCCGCGCCAGGCTCGAGCCGTCACGGCCGTCTTCTCGTGGCCTGGCTGCTCGCCCTGGGAGGCGGAGCCTGCACCCCGCCCTACCGGATCCCGCCGCCGGGCCCTTCGCCCATCGCCCAGCGGAGAACCATCGCCGGCCCGATCTCCGCCACATCCTGGCACACGATTACCGTCGCCGAACCGGAAGGCCGTCCTGGCCAACGCCTGCAAGCGTCCTACCGCTTATCCCATTGGGCGGCAAAAGGCAACGCCGAGCGACGGAGCTTCCTGGAGGTGGTCCTCGATTACGCCGGCCCGCTTCGGCGCGTTCACGCCGTCGACACCGGATGCGGACTGTCACCGCCGCCGGTCGTGCATGAGCGGATACGGCTGTCCGGGCCGGAGGCCGGCGAAGGGCTGTTCCGGGAGACGCTCGCCTTCCCTTGGCGGCCGATCCGGACCGGGCTTCGCCGCTCGCGCGCCGGGCAGGTCGCCCTGGTGGCGGATCACGGACCCCCCATCCGCCTGCCGATCCCACCCACCTGGCAGAAGGCCGCGGCCCCGGCCGGCGCGACCCCGACCCGCGCATCGGGTTTCCTCGGCGGCGGATGTGAATTCCCGAATCCGGATCCTTGGCTTCATCCGTTTGAGGCGGTACGCCGCTCCCGGCATCGGTATTGTCTACCCACTCGGGTCGGGGACATGCCCTGTAGGAGCGGTCATCGACCGCGACTGGCCGGGGCTGGCGCTGTCGCGATCAGTGACCGCCCCTACAGAATCCGGGAGCCTTACCGGCATCCATTCGCTGCGTCACAACGCCTACAAAAAGAGGGCGCGGTCTGACCGCGCCCTCGGCTTTCCGACCCCCTAGAGGAAGGCTGGACAGCGACCGCTCAACCGCCGCATCCCTGGGCCGGAACACTGACCGAGTCATTACTCGATGACGAGGACGACGAGGTGCTATCCGTAGCATTGGGATCGTAGTTAATCCAGCGCGAGGCTTCCGCAATGTCGGCTCGCCAGGGCGAATCCTTGGGCAGGTTGTAGGTACCCTGCTTGTTCATGTGGTAGGCCATCGTGCCCCACTGAATCCAGGCCCCGTCGTAGAGCCGGGTCGGATAGCCCAGCACCACGCTGGAGGCGATGCCGCTGACCATGGCCCGGTAGGTGGTCACGCAGTGGGTGATCACTGTCTCCCCGCTGCTGTAGCCCAGGCCGTCGATCTTGGACTTCAAGTGGGATTTATCGAGGTACCGCCAGCCCTGATCCGGGACCAGCAGGTCCGAGTAGGGCAGCCAATGGGCCCCCTTGATATGACCTTCGAAGGCGTAACCCCGGCCCTGGTCCTCCAGACCGTAGAACTCCTCGGCCCGGCGGACATCCCAGATAAACATCCCGCCGGTGGGCACGCCCACCCCTTTGGCAACCATCTTCAGCAGCTCGCCGTAGCTGATCATGAGCTGCATGTTGGCCTCGGGCAGGTCCCCGGCCGCCGTCGGCGCACTGCTCACGGAGCCGTCGGCGATGCTGGGATTGTAATGACCGGTCACCACACTGCCAGGATTTGTGTTGGTCTGGATGTTAGCCGCTGAAAAGTCCCCCACGTTGTTGTGGTAGGTGGCGCCGCCATTCAGGATTCCCAGGTGGCCGGCTGGTGCCCCCCAATAGCGAAGCGCGTACCAGATGCGCCCCATGACCATGTTGGCGAACCCGCCTCCATTGCCCATGGCGACGACCACCATGTCATTGGCGGGGTCTATATTGTACTTGGCCATGAAATCGTTCATGGATGGCTCGCTCAGCACCATGGAGACGGTGTCGACCACACCGTTGTTCCTGGTCTCGCTCACCTCGCTGGGGCTTACGACGTAGGTTCGCACGTTATTGCCGGCGCCATTGCCGGTATCCTTCTGGAAATAGATGCCGCCCGAGCTGTAGGATCCATCGCTTGCATAGGAGGCACCATCCATCACCTCCAGGATCACTAGATCGCCGCTGATACCGGAGGGCTTGTTGTTTGCCCAGTCGTTCATCCAGCCGTCGAGCGTGCCGGCGGTGATCAGGCCACTGGTGTTGTCGCTGTAGGTGTCGTTGCTGTCGCCCGTTGCAATCTGGGCGGGGGTCTGCTCGGTGGCGCCGCTGCTCTTGGCGGCCAGATCCTCATCCGGGATCTTGGAAGCCGATGTCCCGTAGGGATGCACCCCCGTGGGCTGGCTGACGTTGGCGGAGTCGTTGTAGTTGACCGGGACAGATGTCCCGACGAGATAGCTGGTGTCGCTGCTGCTTCCGGTGGAGTTCTCGTCCCCGCACCCACCCAGAACCAGCAAGCCGGCCGCCAGGGCAGTCCCCCAGCCGCCCTTCCGACCGAATGACCTCAAGATTGGTTGCCATCCTTCCATTTGGTCCCCCTCCTGTAGCAGTGGAGCGTTCGGACACCGGAGGTCCGATATCCTTTGCCCTCCCCTTTGCAGAGACCGTACCAAACGCGTTAACCGTTAAGAATCAGAAATATACGAAATATTCATGATTCTCCCTTGATTGCACAGACCGATGCGGCGAGCCGCAGTTGGACAAATGCAATGGAAGGTTCCGCGACCCACAGCGGAACCGGAGTTCCGCGGATGGCCCCTCAGCATGCCATGCCCGCCCCCTCGGCGGGATACGCCGAGCGGGAGCAAGAGCGGTCGTCCTAGTTGTTGAGGAAGCGGCCGGTGGCTGCTCGGGGAAGGCGGCTAATTGGTGGGGAAGGCACGCGGCTACGCGCTTTTTCAGATGAACCGAGATTGCGTGAAGGAGCGGCCAGTGGCCGCGACATCGTTGGCCGAACCTCGACGGTCGCGGCCACTGGCCGCTCCTACAAGACTTCTTTGCCACCCTTTGGAGCCGCCTTTTCCGGTATGCAACACCGCCGAATCAGGCGAGAGGAAACGCTTGCTACCAGGAGAAGACCCGGGCGGCATCCCGGATCGCGCCAAAGAGCTCGGCATCGAAGGCTGTCGGATCCGCCTCCCGGTCGCTCAGGTAGATGATCCGGGTGCGGTGTTGGCTAGCCTCCGCGTCCAGGATGGACTGAATGCTCTCGGTGAGGTCCTCGCGGGACCGGACAAGGTGGAGGATTTCCATGATCGGCTCTCCGTTTTCGGCAATGGTCAGATCGCCAGAACGGCGTCGAAATCCGGCAGGCGCTGCGCCAGGGTCCGGGAACCGATCCGCTCGGCACCGGAATCGTCCTCGGGGACGGCCGTGACCGGCTCAATCTCGGCGAACTCCAGCACCTCCAGCTGTTCCTCGACCTCCGGCGAACCAGCGAGGGCCTTATCCACGACGAAAACAGCGACCTCGTGGTCCGCCAAGGTCAAACCGCCAGCCACCCGCAAAGCCTCCGACTGGTTATGGCGAACCAACACCGCAACCTTTTTGGGCGTCATTTCCCTCTCCTTATAGAACCAGGACTTTGTCCGCCCACCCCACCATGGCGGCGTTCTGGTACTGGCTGGCGAAATTGAACCCCGGCAGGGGATCGCCGAGCCCCAATCGCTCCCAACTGTGCTCACAGACCGTTAGCTGGCTGCCGTTCGCACCCACCAGTTCCCGAAACTCCGGGTCCTGCAAGGCACGGACCCCGCGATCGGTCAAGAAGCAATTGGTCTCCACACCCCCCTCCCCAGCCTGCCGGAGGAGCCCTTTCAGGCACTCCACGTACTCATCGGTCGCTACCAGAATCCCGAGCTTTTTCAACACCTACCTCCCCTCACAAGACCCATCAGCATGGGTCACTGCAAGTTGGCGAACCAGACGGTGTATCCGATGAAAGCGAGAATGACGGCCCAGATAACAAGCATGGCTTTATTCACCGCGGGCCTCCCGTTCAAAGCTTGCGAATCTTCCATCGGAAGGTCCCCCCTTCGTCGGCCTTGTTCACCAGTTCATCGCCCTCCGACTCGCACATGGATTCGATGGACTCCCCGGAAGAGGGGTTGTCGAATACCAGGTCCAGGAAATCGCCCGACTTCATCTTGCCGAGCACCTTCTTGGTGTACATCTGCGGGTGCGGGCAGACGTATCCGGTAACGTCCAGCACATATTCGCCTTCATTGACCTTTTCGAACTTCACTGACATTGCTGCGTACTCCTTCCCAGCATGGTGGGGATTACCCCTCGGTCGTAGGGCGAGGGGTTACATATTGTCCAGATCAAGGTCCATCTCCTTGGCGGACTTGCGCTCCAGCCACCAGTTCATGACCCGAACCGCGAAGTAGCTACCCAGGGCCATGCCGGCCAGGAAGATCCACCCGGTCAGGTCGCCATTGGTGGCGCTTGCGAAGAATGCCCCGATATTGCAACCGAGGGCCAAACGGGCCCCGATGCCCATGAGGGTGCCGCCGGCCAGGGCGAAAACGGCCGTTTCGAGGTTCGGCCGCTTCCACTTAAATTCCTTGTTCACCAGGGAGATCATGGCAGCGCCGAGGATGATGCCCAGGGACATCAGCAACGGCGCGTTCATCAGCGGATTGGGCAGGCCATTCTCAAGCCCGAAGAAGATGGTGTCGTCAAAATTGCCGCCGAGGTGTTTCATGACCCAGCCGCCGAACTGGGCCTCCTGGGTGGTGATGTACCAGTAGCCGGGGTCGAACACGGTGTTCTGCATGGACAGGCCGCTGTTGTAGCCCATCTTGTGCAGCAGCTCGCCGAAGTTGAAGATCTGGTACTTGTCGCGCAGCCCGCCGACCACCCACATCTGCAGGCCGGCGAAGGCCCCCAGCCCGAGACCCGCGAAGGCGGTCTTCTTGGAGGAGGTAAGCATGGCCCAGACGCCGTAGGCCTCCTGCTGCCAGCTCACGTTGCCCGGCTGCAGCCCGGCCCGGCGCAGATAGCCCTTGCGGAAGTAGACGGCGTACAGCACCAGGATGATCACGGCGGAGGGGATGATCGCCCCGATCAGCGCGTTGCCGATGAAGGCGCCGGCGGCCGTGCCGCCCATGCCCAGCATGGAGGCCACGTTGGTGCCGGACAGGTCCCAGATGTAGCCGGCCATGAACTGGTCGAACCAGCCGTCGGTCACCGAGAGCTGGGCGGGCATGCCCTTGGCCGCCGCCGACTCCGCCCAGGACGAGGGGACGAGGCCGTTGCTCCAGGTGCCCGTCGAAACGAACCAGGCCTGCACGAAGGAGATGGCCAACAGGACCAGCATGGAGCCGCCATTGCCCTCCCCGGCCTTGTAAAGCGAACCGGACGCGCAGCCGCCGGCGAACACGATGCCGAACCCGAAAATCGCCGAGCCGATGAGGATGTGCCAGCCGAGCGGATGGGGATGGAAGGGGCTGACGCCTGCAGCGGTGACGGCTGCGGCAGTCAGGGAGTAAAGCATGACCGCGATCATGACCCCCACGGCCATGCGCGGGACATTGACGCTGAACAGATCCCGAACCGCGGACGCCATGCAAAAGCGGCCGTACTGCAGAAGGATGCCGTAGACCAGCCCGAACCACAGATAGGAAATGAGATAGATGAGCCGCTGATCCACCGACAACACCCAGAGCGAGGCGATCGTCACCACCCCTAGAATGACGAGCGCGATCGCCGTCCCCCGGTGCAGGCGGCCCACGCCCACCTGGCTCACGGCACCCGTGACGGCTGCCTCGGCACTGCTTCCGTTGGCCATTCCTTTTCTCCTCCCTCGTTCAACCGCGATAACCCTGTCGGGGTCGGATTGCGTCATGCCCCCTAATGCATCCAGCATGCCAGAGTTAATTTTCCTTGTTTTTTATGAATTTTCGAACGAACCCGCCCGCAGTGGGAAATCGCAATTGCCCACACAGGAATGATCCGTCTCGAATTTGCAATGGCGGGCCCGCTACCGGGCCCGAGGCCCGGTAGGGTGGGGTAAGCTAGGGGGGGGGGCAAGGCTGGCTTTGGCTGGCGCCGCCGGAACCGCGCGGAACGAGGCGTTTCGTGCTCAAACCGGGGCGGGCCAAAGCCTTGCGGAGCTGGCCAGGGGAAAGAACCAGCTGGAATCCTGCACCTCGGTGAGGGATTACTCCCCGAAATGCCGGGTCCAGATGCCCTCGGCCTGCCAGTCCTTGACCCAGGCATCGGCCTGGTCGCGGTCCGAATCGGAGAGGATCCTGCCCAGCCGCTTGACCGCGCGCCGCGCGGTTTCCTTGAACACCCCCGACTGGGTGGCGGCCAGGCGGTACCAGCGGTAGGCGGCGACCTTGTCCGTCTCCACCCCCTTGCCGCGATCGTAGAGCCTGGCCAGCGACAGCTGGGCGGCGGCGCTGCCGCGGTCGGCGGCCCGCCGATACCACTGGGCGGCCTTGGCGTAGTCGCGCTGGACGCCGTCGCCGTCCTCGTACATGCCGCCCAGGCGCAGCGCGGCCTTGGGGTGGCCCTGCTCCGCGGCCTTGCGGTAGAAGCGCCGGGCCCGGTCGGGATCGGGCTTCACCCCCCGCCCCTGGGCGTAGAAGTTGGCCAGGTTGTACTCGGCGTCGGCATAGCCGGCATCGGCCCCTTCGCGGTAGAAGGCCAGCGTCTTGCCGGTGTCCCCCGGCACCCCCTCGCGATAGCGGATACCCAGCACGGTATAGGCGCTGGCGTGGCCGGCGGCGGCCGCCTTGCGGTACCACCGCTCGGCCTTGTCCCGGTTCGGGGCGGTGCCCTTGCCCTCGGCATAGGCCTGGGCCACCCGGAAGGCGGCGGTGGGATGGCCCTGTTCCGCCGCCTTGCGATACAGCGCCAGGGCCCGGCCGGGGGCCTGCTCCATGCCGCGTCCGGTAGCGTAAAGCACGGCCAGCCCGAACTGCCCGCGCGCGTCCCCGGCCTCGGCCGGGCCCTTCCAGCTGTCGCCGGCGGCGGCGAAGTCCCCGCGCAGATACGCCTTCAAGCCCCGGGTCACCTGCTCATCCGAACCGGCGGCGGCCGCGCCCGCGGCCAGGAGGGCGGGCAGCAGGAGCGGGAGAAACCGGCGGATCGGGATGCGGAGTCTGCGGTGCATGGCGGTTGTCCTCTACTTGGTCGCGGACGGATCGACCGGGCGTCCGCAGTTGGGGCATGATAAGCAGGATGGCTGCCTTGGGGCGGTCCGGCGACCGCCCCCCGAAGCATTGTCCCGCTCGGCAGGACCGACGCCCAAGGATGCCGGAACATGACTAAGCTGGTCATCCAGATCCCCTGCTACAACGAGGCGGACGACCTGCCGGCGACGCTGGCCTGTCTCCCGCGCCGGGTGGCGGGATTCGACGAGGTGGAGTGGCTGGTGGTGGACGACGGCAGCGATGACGGAACCGCCCGCGTCGCCGCCGACCACGGCGTCGACCACGTGGTGTCCCTGGTGGGCCACCAGGGGCTGGCCCGCGCCTTCACCGCCGCCCTGGAGGCCGCCCTGGAGGCCGGCGCCGATGTCATCGTGAACACCGACGCGGACAACCAGTACCAGGCCGAGGACATCCCCCGGCTGGCGGCGCCCATCCGGGAGGGACGCGCCGACATGGTCATCGGCGAACGGCCCATCACCGACAGCGCGCACATGAGCCCCACCGTCAAGCGGCTGCAGCGGCTGGGCAGCTGGTTCATCCGGGTCCTGAGCCGCACCAGCGTCCCGGACGCGCCCAGCGGCTTCCGCGCCTTCAGCCGCAAGGCGGCCATGCAGCTCAACGTTTTCAGCGAGTACACCTACACCCTCGAGACCATCATCCAGGCCGGCCACAAGAACATCGCCGTGGCCACCGTGCCGGTGCGCACCAACGGCCCGGGCCGGCCCTCGCGCCTGATGAAGGGCCTGCCCGACTACATCCTGCAGTCGGTGGTCACCGCCATCCGCATCTTCGTCACCTACCGTCCCCTGCGCTTCTTCTTCGCCCTCGGAGGCGCCGTATTCCTGCTCGGCTTCGCCCTCGGCGTGCGCTTCCTGGTCTACTATTTCGAGGGCGCCGGCGACGGCCACGTGCAGTCCCTGATCCTGGCCGCCCTGCTCATGGGCATGGGCTTCCTGGTTGGGGTGGTGGGGGTCCTGGCCGACCTGATCGCGGTCAACCGCAAGCTGCTGGAGAAGGTGGACTTCCATACCCAGCGGGTGGAGGAGCACCTGTCCCGGGGCCGGGGGGACGCCGGCGAGCCGCATCAGGCGCCGGGAGAAATCCCCGAAAAAGACCGGGAAGGGGCGCCATGAGCCGAAGGGGTCGGCCGGCGGGGAATGTCTACGACAAGTACCACACCCCCAAC
>DATFLG010000201.1:0-5682 GCA_035267985.1 Gammaproteobacteria bacterium
CCGTCACCTGCCAGAGCGAGGCCGGTGGCTGCGACCCGCCCGTGAGTCTTGGCATCCTCGAGGGCAAAGCCCGGCGAGGTCATGCGGTAGGTGGCCGTCCGGGGAGCGAAGGTGCCGCGCACGGTGCCTTTGGCTCCGGAAAAACTGAAATGGACTGCCGGATTGCCGGGCAGAGACCGGGAAGCCACCGGGGGCGACTGGAATGTCGCCGTGTAGTGGCCGTCCGCGAAGATCAGGGTATGGAAGACGAAGGGGGATCGGTCTCCGAAGACCTGTGCCAGCTCTTCCCTGATCCTGCCCTCGAAGCTCGCGGTGGTGTTCACCTCCATGATGGACAGGTCGGCGCCCAGGCGCTGGGTGATCCGATGGTGCAGATGAACGACCACCGGGCGTCTGCCGGCCATGGGCAGGGTCAGGGTGCTCCGGGCGGTGGAATGGCGATAGCCCAGATGGAACCCGTCGGGCTGCCACTGGCGGGCGCCGACGCTGGAAGCCTTCACGATGTCGGGAAACTGCTGGCGCGCGAGCAGGCCGATCACGAGGGGCGATGCCAGGTAGGCGATAACCACAACGCCTGCGACGACCGCGAGGGTCTTTTTCATCGTACCGTCCCTGTGGTGCCGAGGGTTGCGGGCAGTATAACCACAGGACTGTTGGGTGATCCACGGACCTGTGCCCTGTACAGGCGTCCCCGAACCGGCTTAAATAGAGGTATATTTTGTATATCTTTAAACACCAGTCCGACCGGCTTTCTGCGGCGCCGAAGGGGCGCCGCTTCCGGTCGGTTCCGGTCCGAGGACGAGGCGGCCGCCGGCCGGGTGGGTGCCGGGACCGGGCGACCGGGGGATGCCATGTACCGTGATCCGGCGCTCAAACCCCTGAGCCGGGAACATCACTTCGCACTGATCTATGGCCGGCGCCTCCAGGGACTGGCCGATGCCGGGCCTGCGACCCTCCGGAGCCGGTGGCCCGGGTTGTGTGACCGCCTGGGCCTTTTCTGGGAACGTTCCCTGGCCGCTCATTTTCGCGCCGAGGAAGCCTGCCTGCCCTGGTCCTGGCTGGCGCCGTCGTGGCGGGTGCGGCTGCTGGAGGAGCACGCCGCGATCGAGGCGTGTGTCCGCCGGGTGCGGCGCTCGGACCAGCCCCAGCCCCGGTTGCTCCGGAGCCTGGGGGAATGGCTGGTGCACCACGCCCGCTGGGAGGAGCAGACGCTGTTTCGCGAGTTCCAGGATGCGGTGCCGGCGGCTGCGCTGCTGGAGGTTCGCCGGTGTCTGGGGGACGGCGCGACTGAGAATGAGCTGGATCCCGCCTGGCTGCCCGATTCCGTATAAGGCGAAGAAAACGCGAATTGGCATATTCCGATATATCAATCTTCCCGGGTGCCCGGTGACATTCCGGGTCGGTGTCGGTCAAAATACCTGTTACTCATGCGGGTTCCGCCGCCGGAGGGCGCGTAGTCACGGAGGTGACGCACATGGAGTCCTTCGAGCACAAGCTGCAGAAGTTCGATCCGGGCGTGGTGTGGCTGGACCGGACCAACCGGGTGACGGCGCTGAACAGCGTCGCCGCGGGCGTGCTGGGCGTGACTGTCGGCGATGCGGTGGGCACCGAGATCCTCCAGTTGCATCCGGAAAAGAGCCGGGACAAGGTGCATTGGCTGCTGGAGTCCGCAGGCTGCCCGGTGACTTCTCCACCGCCCATGACCATGATGATCAACGTGCCCGACCGGGTGCTGCTCATCAAGGTGTCCAAGATGTTCGACGGGAACGAGCCCCTGGGCACCTGCATGATTTTCTTCGACCTCACCGAGGTCACCACCAACCCGCCCGGACCCCTGGACGATTCCGACCGGCTCCGTCAGCTGTTCAAGCTGCCGGTCTACAGCCGCAACCGGGTCGTCCTCCTGGATCTGACCACCGTCTCCCATTTCAAGGCGGACGGCCACTACACCACGGTCTACACCGAAAACGAGCACTACCTGTGCAATCTGTCGCTCTCGGATCTGGAGGAGCGGCTCGACGGGACGCGTTTCGTGCGTGTGCACCGCAGTTACATGATCAACGTGCATTACGCCACCGCTTTCGAGAAGCTTGACGAGCAGTGCACCGTGGTGATGAGCACCGATCCGGCCGAGCATGTGCCGGTCAGCCGCAGCAATCTCCAGAAGCTCAAGTTGATGTTCGGTCTGGCTTGAAGCCGGGCCTCGGCCTGTCGTCCTGCCTGCTCCATTCAGGAACCGTCCCCGCCATTCGTGCATTGAGCCGGCGTTTCGTGAATCCGGTGTTGCCCGGCGGCGTGCCTGGCCTAACGTGGTAGCGGGGCCGGCGCCGGGACAACCCGATCGGGCGGTCTGCGTCCCCCGCTTTCCCGAGGAGCCGCCAGAGGAGGGGACATCCGATGATACCGGGGCAATTCCAATACCACGCGCCCACGTCCCTGGACGAGGCGCTGGGCCTGCTCGCCCAGTACGGGGACGAGGCCAAGGTGCTGGCCGGCGGGCACAGCCTGCTGCCCATGATGAAGCTTCGCTTCGCCGAGCCGGGCCACCTCATTGATATCAACAAGATTGCCCAGCTCAGCGGGATCGAGGAGCGGGACGCCACCCTGCGTATCGGCGCCCTGACCCGGGAGAACGAGCTCATCGCCTCCCGGCTGCTGTGGGACAAGTGTCCCCTGATTCCCGAGACCGCCCAGCTCATCGCCGACCCCCAGGTGCGCAACCGGGGCACCATCGGCGGCGACATCGTGCACGGCGACCCGGGCAACGACCACCCGGCGGTGATGATGGCCCTGGATGCCTCGCTGGTCCTGCGGGGGCCCGACGGGGAGCGCACGGTGCCGGCCAACGGGTTCTACATGGGCACCTACTACACCCAGATGGAGCCCGAGGAGATCCTGACCGAGATTCACGTGCCTGTTCCGCCGCCTCATACCGGCCACGCCTACTGCAAGCTCAAGCGCAAGACCGGCGATTTCGCCACCGCCGCCGCCGCAGTGCTGCTGACTCTGGACGGTGACAAATGCGCCAGGGTCAGCATCACGCTCACCAATGTCGGTCCTACGCCCCTGAAGGCGGAGGCCGCCGAACAGGTGCTGCAGGGGCAGAAGATCGATGAGGCCCTGATCGGCAGGGCGGCCGCCGAGGCCATGGCCATCTGCGAGCCCGCCGAGGACCTGCGGGGAGACAGCGAGTACAAGACCCACATGGCCGGTGAGATGACCCGGCGCGCCATCCGCCAGGCGCTGGAACGGGCGGGGAGGAGCTGAATCATGGCCAGGCAGCAGATTTCCTTCACACTGAACGGCGAGCCGGTGGAATTGCTGGTGGAGCCGCGCCAGCTGCTCATCCACGCGCTGCGTGACGTACTGGCCCTCACCGGCAGCCACATCGGCTGCGAGACCACCCACTGCGGGGCCTGTACCGTGGACCTCAACGGAGAGTCGGTCAAATCGTGCACCGTGCTGGCGGTGCAGGCTGACGGCGCCGACGTGTTGACCGTGGAGGGGTTGGCCGCCAACGGCGAGCTGCACCCGGTGCAGGAAGGATTCATGCAGGAACACGGCCTGCAGTGCGGCTTCTGCACCCCCGGGATGATGATGCGGGCCTATCGCTTCCTGCAGGAGAACCCGGACCCCAGCGATGCCGAAATCCGCGCCGGCCTGTCCGGTAACCTGTGTCGCTGCACGGGCTACCAGAACATCGTCAAGGCCGTGCGGTATGCGGCGGACAAGCTTCGCGAACACCAGACAGCCTAGAGGGGATCCGACCGTGACAGCTACTGCAGAGACCGTGAACGAAGAACTCCAGGCGCGCACCGACAAGATCGGAGGGGTGGGCTGCGCCCGCAGGCGCAAGGAAGATCCCCGCTTCATTCAGGGCAAGGGCAACTATGTGGACGATATCCATATGCCGGGGATGCTGTTCGGCGATTTCGTGCGCAGCCCCTTCGCCCACGCCCGCATCAAGTCCATCAACAAGGACAAGGCCCTGGCGCTGCCGGGGGTGAAGGCGGTGCTCACCGCCGACGACCTCAAGCCCCTGAACCTGCATTGGATGCCGACCCTGGCCGGCGACGTGCAGGCGGTGCTGGCCGACGAGAAGGTGGCCTTCCAGCACCAGGAGGTGGCGATGGTGATCGCCGACGACCGCTATATCGCCGCCGACGCCACCGAGCTGGTGGAGGTCGAGTACGAAGAGCTGCCGGCCCTGGTCGACCCCCTGAAGTCCATGGATGACGACGCGCCGGTGATCCGCGAGGATCTGGCGGGCAAGACCGAAGGGGCCCATGGCAAGCGTCTGCACGCCAACCATATCTTTACCTGGGAGGTGGGCGACAAGGACGGCACCGACAAGGCCTTCGACGGGGCGCCGGTCACGGTCCGGGAGTTCCTGAAATATCCGCGGGTCCATCCCTGCCCGCTGGAGACCTGCGGCTGCGTGGCCTCCTTCGACAAGGTGCGCGGCGAGCTCACCGTGTACATGACCTCCCAGGCGCCCCATGTGGTCCGTACGGTGGTGTCCATGCTGTCGGGGATCCCCGAGAGCAAGGTGCGGATCGTCTCGCCGGACATCGGCGGCGGCTTCGGCAACAAGGTGGGCGTGTATCCGGGGTATGTGGTGGCGACGGTGGCTTCCATCGTGCTGGGCCGGCCGGTGAAGTGGATCGAGGACCGCATCGAGAACCTGTCCACCACGGCCTTCGCCCGGGACTACCATATGACCGGGGAGCTGGCTGCCGACCAGAACGGCAAAATCACCGCGCTGCGGGTGAACGTGGTCGCCGACCACGGCGCCTTCGACGCCTGCGCGGACCCCACCAAGTTTCCCGCCGGGCTGTTCAGCATCTGCACCGGCTCCTACGACATTCCCGCGGCCTATGCCCGGGTGGACGGGGTGTACACCAACAAGGCGCCCGGCGGGGTGGCCTACCGGTGCTCGTTCCGGGTCACCGAGGCGGTGTACCTGGTCGAGCGCATGATCGACGTGCTGGCCCAGAAGCTCGGTATCGACAAGGCGGAGATACGCCTGCGCAACTTCATCCAGCCTGAGCAGTTCCCGTACCCCTCGGCCCTGGGCTGGGAATACGACAGCGGCAACTATCCGGCCGCCCTCAAAAAGGTCATGGAGGCGGTGGACTATGAGGGCCTGCGCAAGGAGCAGGCCGAGAAACGCCAGCGCGGCGAGCTCATGGGCATCGGCATCTGCACCTTCACGGAGATCGTCGGCGCCGGGCCCAAGAAGAACTGCGACATTCTGGGCGTGGGCATGTTCGACAGCTGCGAGATCCGGGTGCATCCCACCGGCAGCGCCATGGCCCGCATGGGCACCATCACCCAGGGCCAGGGCCACCAGACCACCTACGCCCAGATCATCGCCAGCGAGCTGGGCATCGACTCCGAAGAGGTGCAGGTGGAGGAGGGTGACACCAGCACCGCGCCCTACGGGCTGGGCACCTACGGCTCGCGCAGCACGCCGGTGGGGGGTGCAGCCACCGCCCAGGCGGCGCGCAAGATCCGGGACAAGGCCCGCAAGATCGCCGCCCATCTGCTGGAGGTGAGCGAGGACGATCTGGACTGGGATCTGGACCGGTTCAAGGTCAAGGGCGTGCCGGGCCAGGAGAAGACCATCAAGGAGATCGCCTGGGCGGCCTACAACGACCTGCCCGAGGGCATGGAGCCGGG
>DATFLG010000202.1:0-3676 GCA_035267985.1 Gammaproteobacteria bacterium
TTCCTGCACCTTGAAGACGTTGATCCCGAACTGCTGCCGCCCGTCCAGGCGAAACAGCAGCAATTCCAGCCGGTTGTGGCCCGCCAGCTGAGTGCGCTGGTCCACGCTCGCGAGAATGCCGCTCATGGGGTCTCCCCTGCAGTGATGGGCCTGAGTCAGGCCGTCGGGGCAGATATCGGCCGTACCGGTCGCTTCTTGATGGCCGCAGTTGCGGCACGCCTCTTGCATTGTTCCCGGTCAAGATATGCGAGCCGCGTAGGAGCACCCGACCCATGCACCACCTGACCCGTCTGCCCTGGCTGATCCTGCCGGCCCTGCTGGCGGCCGTCGGCACCGGAGCGGCCCACGGCGCCATGCAGCCCCGGGACGCCATCCGTCACGCGGCGGGCCGGTTCCTCAACCACCAGGTGGCCGCCAGCCATCCGGGGAAACGCAAGATCACCGTGGGGCAGCTCGACCCCCGCCTTCGGCTCAAGGCCTGCCAGGGCGCCCTGCAGGCATTTCTGCCGCCCGGTGCCCACCTCCAGGGCCACACCACGGTCGGCGTCCGCTGTGGCGGGTCGCCGGCCTGGACGGTCTATGTTTCCGCCCGTATCTCACTGTTTGGAAAGGTTTTGGTGGCCACCCACCCGCTGGGCAGGGGCGATCAGGTCTCGGCGTCCGATGTGCGTCCGGTGGAGCGGGACCTGTCCAAGCTCCCCTACGGCTACTTCAGCGCCGTGGCGGACGCCCGGGGCAAGGTGGTGCAGCGAACGGTCGCCGCCGGCGCAGTGCTCATCCCGGGCATGCTCAAGGCCCGCCAGCTGGTGCACCGGGGCGACCGGGTGCTGGTCACGGCGGAAACCGGCGCCCTGCAGGTGCAGATGGCCGGCAAGGCCCTGTCCGCGGGCGGGGCCGGCGATCGGGTGCGGGTGCAGGCCCTGAGCTCCAAGCGGGTGGTGGAAGGTACCGTGGTGCGCCAGGGCGTCGTAAAAGTGACGCTATGAGCACCCAATCACAAAAACGCGCTAAAGTTGTTGAATGCACGGCCGTTAAGATAGGCGACCCCAATGACAGACACGGTCATCGAACGATCTGAGGAGTACAGCAATGACTATTGATATCAACGGATTGCCCCCCTCACAGCCCCAGGGAACCGGGCACGGCGCCGCGGTGAACAGTCCCCAGGACCAGAACGGGGGCGCCAATCCGGCGGCGGGCGGACCAGGCAAGCCCGGCGACAAGGTCAGCCTCACGGACACCGCGAAACAGCTCCAGGGCCTGGCCGACCACGTGGCCCAGCTGCCGGCCGTGGACAGCCAGCGCGTGGACGCCATCCGCCAGGCCGTGAGCAATGGCACCTATCAGGTTCATCCCCAGCGGGTGGCCGACAAGATGGTGGCCTTCGAGAAGGCGCTGGGCGGGCATTGAGCCGGGCCATGAGCAACGGTCCGACACGCCTGCGGGCTCTTCTGGACCAGGAGGCGGCCTGCGCCGCAGAGCTGCTGTCCGCCCTCGCCACCGAACGTGACGCCCTGTCGGGCGCCACCCCGGAACGGCTCGAGGAGGCGGCCGCCGCCAAGGCGGGCCACCTGGCCCGCCTGGAGGCGCTGGAAACCGACCGGGCGGCACTGCTGCGCCAGTGCGGCGAGGACCCCGCGCAGCCCGGATCCATGGAGCGCCTGCTGGCCCGGCTGGACGACCCCGCCGGTCAGCTCGCGGACCGTTGGCGGGAAATACTGGATGGCGTGGCCCGCTGCCAGAGCGAGAACCGGGTCAACGGCGCCATCGCCGAACTGAGCAAACGCTACGTGCAGAATGCCCTGAACGTCCTGCAGGGCGCGCCGCCGGAGCCGGAAACCTACCTGCCTTCAGGGGCCGCTGCCACCAGCACCGTTGCCCGCCCCCTCGGCAAGGCCTGAGGCTGGTCAGCAGCGGGGGCGTCCAGTATCATCGCCCGCAGATCCAATACCAATCCCGCATGGACGCACCCAATCTGACGGGGCTTCATGGCACACAGGGCCGGCACCGAAGGGCAAATCGGCTACCAGACCCATAACGAGCGCATCACCCACCCGGGTCAGATGCTCAGCCTGCTTCGCCGTGTGCAGGAAAGCCGCGAGCTGCTCACCGTCTCCCTCTCCGACGATCCCCATTCCTATACCAGCGCCATACTGCGTGTCGATCCCGACACGGCGCACTTTCTGCTTGATGAGCTCAAGCCGGCGACGGGGCACGAGCGTCTGCTCACCGCGGGCAGCCTGCGCGCCTCCTGCCGGCACCGGGGCATCGAGATCAGCTTCATCGCCACCCTGCAGGAAGTGGGCATGGCGGCCGGCATCGCCTTCTATCGCATGGGCCTGCCGGAAGTCATCCACTATCAGCAGCGGCGGGCCCATTTCCGCGTGCCGGTGGGCCGGGCGCTGGCCCTGCCGGTGCATCTGACTCTGGACGGCCAGAATCTGGGGGAAGGCGAGGTGCGCGACCTGTCGGTGGGGGGCCTGGGTATTCGCGTCAGCGGCCCCGTGCCCCTGGAGCGGGGACAGATCGTGGACCAATGCGCCATCGCCGTGCCGGACGGTCCCAGTATCCTCACCCAGGTCGAGGTCCGCTTCATCAGCCGGCGCGAAGACGCCGCGCCCGCCCAGATTGGCGCCCGCTTTCTCAATCTGACCCGCCGCGACCAGAACCGCCTGGAACGCCTGGTGACCCGGCTGGAGCGCGAACTCATCCGCAAGCGCTCCCGGGACTGAGGCGGCTGTAGCTCCCGGGCGGGGCCTGGTGCTACAATACCGCGTCCCACGGCGCCGCCGGTTGCCGTGTCGAGGGGCCGTAGCTCAGCTGGGAGAGCGTCGCGTTCGCAATGCGAAGGTCAGGGGTTCGATCCCCCTCGGCTCCACCAAACCAAGATCCAGCAACGTCCGATAAGATCCACAAGCCCGCTAAAACGCGGGCTTTCTTGTTGGTAACGCGTCTACTCCCGTGCGGCTCCGTTCACTAACAGCCGGGGGCACAAGGGGGCATAACTGGGGGCACACCCGATGCCCCCGCAGGGAGATGCCCCCAGATGCCGCTCACGGACACCGCCGCCAGGAACGCCAGGCCCCGGGAGAAGGCGTACCGTCTCACCGACGAGAAAGGGATGTACCTGGAGGTCCACCCCAGCGGCTCGAAATACTGGCGGTTGAAGTACCGGTTCGCCGGCAGGGAGAAGCGCCTGGCGCTGGGCGTCTACCCCGATGTCAGCCTGAAGGCGGTTCGGGACAAGCGCGACGCGGCCCGGAAGCTGCTGAGCGCCGAGACCCCGGTGGACCCGGCAGTCGTCCGCAAGGCGCAGAAGGCCGGCCTCCATGACCGGGCCGCCAACAGCTTCGAGGTGGTGGCCCGGGAGTGGTTCGAGAAGCACTCCCAGAAGTGGGTCGCCGGCCATGCCGGCAAGATCATCAGCCGGCTGGAGCGGGATGTCTTCCCGTGGATCGGAAGCCGTCCCGTCGCCGAAATCACGCCCTCGGAGCTGCTGGGGGTCCTTCTGCGCATCGAAAACCGGAGCGCCCTGGATACCGCCCACCGGGCCCACCAGAACTGCGGGCAGATCTTCCGGTACGCCATCGCGACCCAGCGCGCCGACCGGAACCCGGCCGCCGATCTGCGAGGCGCCCTCCCCCCGGCGCGGGAGACCCATTACGCTTCGATCAAG